>NZ_LGIT01000002.1 GCF_001187865.1 Klebsiella sp. RIT-PI-d | reverse complement strand
GCAAAAGAAGTAGGTAGCTTAACCTTCGGGAGGGCGCTTACCACTTTGTGATTCATGACTGGGGTGAAGTCGTAACAAGGTAACCGTAGGGGAACCTGCGGTTGGATCACCTCCTTACCTTAAAGAAGCGTTCTTTGAAGTGCTCACACAGATTGTCTGATGAAAAGTAATGAGCAAAACAGTACCGAGTCCCCATCGTCTAGAGGCCTAGGACACTGCCCTTTCACGGCTGTAACAGGGGTTCGAATCCCCTTGGGGACGCCATACCGGATAATGAGTGAAAGACATTATCTACCGTATCTCAAAACTGACTTCCGAGTCATGTTTGAGATATTTGCTCTTTAAAAATCTGGATCAAGCTGAAAATTGAAACGACACGCTGTGTCTGTTCTCCGTAAACAAGAACAGAAGGCAGTGTGTTCGAGTCTCTCAAATTTTTGCAATCAGAAGACATCTTCGGGTTGTGAGGTTAAGCGACTAAGCGTACACGGTGGATGCCCTGGCAGTCAGAGGCGATGAAGGGCGTGCTAATCTGCGATAAGCGTCGGTAAGGTGATATGAACCGTTATACCCGACGATACCCGAATGGGGAAACCCAGTGTGCTCCGGCACATTATCATGTCATGAATACATAGTGGCATGAGGCGAACCGGGGGAACTGAAACATCTAAGTACCCCGAGGAAAAGAAATCAACCGAGATTCCCCCAGTAGCGGCGAGCGAACGGGGAGGAGCCCGGAGTCTGAATCAGCATGTGTGTTAGTGGAAGCGTCTGGAAAGTCGCGCGATACAGGGTGAAAGTCCCGTACACAAAAGCGCAGGTGTTGTGAACTCGAAGAGTAGGGCGGGACACGTGGTATCCTGTCTGAATATGGGGGGACCATCCTCCAAGGCTAAATACTCCTGACTGACCGATAGTGAACCAGTACCGTGAGGGAAAGGCGAAAAGAAC
>NZ_LGIT01000001.1 GCF_001187865.1 Klebsiella sp. RIT-PI-d | reverse complement strand
ATTTGCCTGGCGGCACTAGCGCGGCGGTCCCACCTGACCCCATGCCGAACTCAGAAGTGAAACGCCGTAGCGCCGATGGTAGTGTGGGGTCTCCCCATGCGAGAGTAGGGAACTGCCAGGCATCAAACAAGTAAAAAGCCCATCCTCACGGATGGGCTTTTTGCGTTTCTTACTTAACTCTCAAAAAAGGCGTTTTTCATGCCTGCTTTGTATATTCAGCTACGTAAAAACCGGATCGCCGTGCGTGATATTGACCGGGAAAAAGACGTGTCAGCTCAGGCGACGTTTAGCAATCAACGTCTGCTGATCGCTGATTTTTTGCAGGCGGAAAAGGTATTATCCGGACTTATCCAGCAACTTTATCCTGCAACCTTGATTTCCTCTCTCCTGCGCAGCAGGCGTTTTGACATTGTAATCAGCGCGCTGGAAATGAACGAGGGCGGATTATCGCCGGTCGAAGAGCGCATTTTGCAGGAAGTTATTGCCGGTGCCACGAGAATGAAATATCGCCAGATAAAAATTCATGCGCAAACAGCGCCATTGACTGATAGCGCTGTACTAACGATGCTTGAAAAAGAATAGCTAACGCGTGTATCGCAGATGCAATAGCGGATAAGGGCGACCCAGATCGTCCTTCTCTGAACGTCCTGTCACAGCAAAACCTGCCTTTTTATAAAATGCCACCGCCTGATGATTTTGCTCATTAACATCGGTAGTCAGCTCGGGAGCAAGCGTCAGTGCATGTTCAACCAATCTTTTACCTACCCCTTTACCACGAAAATCAGGATCGACAAACAGCGCATCCATATGTTGAGCTGTTAACAGCATAAATGCGATCGGCTGATCCTGTTCCGTTACGGCAACCCACAGCGGCGCTTCAGGCAAAAAACTCCGTACCAGCTCTTCCAGCTCTGCGCGATAAGCCGGCGTCAGAAAATCGTGTGTGGCATCAACAGAACGACACCAGATGTCAGCCAGACAATCAGCTTCGCCCTGCTGCGAACGGCGAATATTAATAACCATATTATCTCCTTTTACTCCTGCTTATAGTTTAACGTAATTCACGCCGTGAAACTTTCTCACCTTCCTTCCGTTTACTCGACATTATGACTATTCCTGGGTATTGTCAGCTGTCTGGATGTCTAAACGTTTAAACGTATGCAGTGAGGATATAAGTTATGCCGATTCGGGTGCAGGATGAATTACCAGCCGTTAATTTTTTGCGTGAAGAAAACGTCTTTGTTATGACGGCCTCGCGCGCGACGGGTCAGGAAATTCGTCCGCTGAAGGTACTCATTCTTAATTTGATGCCGAAAAAAATCGAAACGGAAAACCAGTTTTTGCGTCTGCTATCCAACTCACCGCTTCAGGTCGATATCAGATTACTGCGCATTGATGCACGTGAACCCCGTAATACGCCGGTAGAACATCTGAATAACTTTTACTGCAACTTTGATGATATCCGCGATGAAAACTTTGACGGACTGATTGTTACGGGTGCACCGCTGGGACTGGTTGAATTCAATGATGTCGCCTTTTGGCCGCAAATCAAACAGGTACTGGAGTGGGCCAAAGAGCATGTTACTTCCACATTATTTGTCTGTTGGGCGGTACAGGCTGCCCTTAACATTCTCTACGGCATTCCGAAACAGACGCGCAATGACAAACTCTCCGGAGTCTATGAACATCACATTTTACATCCACACGCGCTATTAACCCGGGGTTTTGACGATACCTTTCTGGCACCGCATTCACGCTTTGCTGATTTTCCGGCAGCGTTGATTCGTGATTATACCGATCTAGAGATTTTCGCCGAAACGGAGGCCGGCGACGCTTACCTGTTTGCCAGCAAAGACAAGCGTATTGCCTTTGTCACAGGTCATCCGGAATATGATGCTGACACCCTTTCAGGCGAATACTTTCGGGATGTAGAGGCCGGGCTTAGCCCTGATGTCCCCTACAATTATTTTCCGAAAAACGATCCGCAGAACACCCCGCATGCCACGTGGCGAAGCCACGGCAATTTACTCTTTACCAACTGGCTTAACTATTACGTCTACCAGATCACTCCATACGATCTGCGGCATATGAATCCTACTCTGGATTAATTAGCTGCTCTGCACGATCCTAAAGCGTTTCAGCTCTCTAAATCAGGCACCTGCGGGTGCCTTTTTTATTTCCGAAACCATCCTCATTCGCCATAAAAATTTTATTCTCTTTGTAATCAGCACATTGAGTACTATTTAAATATAAAATGGAAATAGTTTTTGATTTTATAATTTATTTAAGTAGTCTTGGTTTTGCTGAACAAAAATCCGACAACGATCTTCCGTTCACGTAAAGACGATCCCGGAGTAACGAAGAGGAGCAACGTAATGACAGAACAGGCAGCCGTTACAGATGAACTGATCTTTAAGCAGTCGGGCAGGGCGCAGGATAAGCAGATCCTGACACCTGAAGCAGTAGAGTTTCTGACGGAACTAGTTGCCCGCTTTGCGCCAGAACGTAATCAACTTCTTGCCGCCCGCCTTCAGCAACAGCAGGCCATCGATAATGGAAATAAACCAGATTTTATTTCGGAAACGACTTCCATTAGAAATAGTGAGTGGCGTATTCGCGGGATTCCGGATGATTTGCAGGATCGCCGCGTAGAAATCACTGGCCCGGTTGAGCGCAAAATGGTGATCAATGCGCTTAACGCGAACGTAAAAGTATTTATGGCGGATTTCGAAGACTCACTGGCGCCAGACTGGAGCAAAGTGATCGACGGGCAAATCAATCTGCGCGATGCGGTTAATGGCACTATCAGCCACACCAATGAAGCCGGAAAAATTTATCAGCTCAAGCCTAACCCGGCGGTTCTGATATGTCGCGTACGCGGCCTGCATCTGCCGGAAAAACATGTTACCTGGCGTGGGGAGGCTATTCCCGGCAGCCTGTTCGACTTTGCACTCTATTTTTTCCACAATCATAAAGCGCTACTGGCAAAAGGCAGCGGCCCTTATTTCTATCTGCCGAAAACGCAGGCCTGGCAGGAAGCCGCCTGGTGGAGCGAGGTTTTCAGTTATACCGAAGATCGCTTTAAGCTGCCGCGTGGAACCATCAAAGCGACATTGCTGATTGAAACATTACCCGCTGTTTTCCAGATGGACGAAATCCTGTATGCCTTGCGCGATCACATCGTTGGACTTAACTGCGGACGCTGGGATTATATTTTCAGCTATATCAAAACGTTAAAAAACTATCCGGACCGCGTGCTGCCCGATCGGCAGGTGGTAACCATGGATAAACCTTTCCTCAGCGCCTATTCCCGTCTGTTAATTAAAACCTGTCACAAGCGCGGCGCATTTGCGATGGGCGGAATGGCGGCTTTTATTCCCAGTAAAGATGCCGGGCGTAACGCTCAGGTTCTTGGCAAAGTGAAAGCGGACAAAATGCTGGAAGCTAACAATGGCCATGACGGCACCTGGGTTGCTCATCCGGGGCTGGCCGACACCGCGATGGCCATTTTCAACGAGGTACTGGGTAATAACCCGAACCAGCTATCCGTCACCCGTCATAACGATGCACCGGTGACGGCAGAGCAGCTATTGGCTCCGTGCGAAGGTGAACGTACTGAAGAGGGAATGCGGGCGAACATTCGCGTGGCGGTGCAGTACATCGAGGCATGGATTTCTGGCAATGGCTGCGTACCGATTTATGGTCTGATGGAAGATGCCGCAACGGCTGAAATCTCCCGGACATCAATCTGGCAGTGGATCCATCATCAGAAGACGCTGAGTAACGGTAAACCTGTCACTAAATCCCTGTTTCGTCAGATGCTGGCAGAAGAAATGCAGGTGATTCAGGAAGAACTGGGCGAGCACCGCTTCAGTAGTGGACGTTTTGATGACGCTGCACGTCTGATGGAACAAATTACCACCTCAGATGAGTTAATCGATTTCCTGACCCTACCGGGCTACCGATTGCTGGCGTAATTACTCCTGTGCTCAACGCGATACGCGGCCTGACATACCTTACCGATAAAAAGAATATGGAGCCTCTGTAGATGAAAACACGTACCCAACAAATCGAAGATTTACAGCAGGAATGGACTCAACCGCGCTGGGATGGCATCAACCGACCGTACAGTGCAGAAGAGGTGGTAAAACTGCGCGGTTCAGTGAATCCCGAGTGTACTCTGGCGCAGCTGGGGGCCGCTAAAATGTGGCGGCTGCTACACGGTGAATCGAAAAAAGGCTACATCAACAGTCTTGGGGCGCTGACCGGCGGACAAGCATTACAGCAGGCAAAAGCGGGCATTGAAGCGATATACCTCTCCGGCTGGCAGGTGGCCGCAGATGCAAACCTGGCTTCCAGCATGTATCCGGATCAATCACTGTACCCGGCGAACTCCGTTCCGGCAGTCGTTGATCGGATCAACAATACCTTCCGTCGCGCGGATCAGATCCAGTGGTCGGCCGGCATTGATCCCGCCGATCCGCGTTACATCGATTACTTTCTGCCGATCGTCGCCGACGCAGAAGCAGGATTTGGTGGGGTACTTAATGCCTATGAACTGATGAAATCGATGATTACGGCAGGTGCCGCGGCTGTTCACTTCGAAGATCAGCTGGCCTCGGTAAAAAAATGCGGTCACATGGGGGGTAAAGTACTGGTCCCGACGCAGGAGGCGATCCAAAAACTGGTGGCGGCGCGTCTGGCCGCGGACGTAATGGGCGTTCCGACATTAGTCATTGCCCGCACCGATGCCGATGCCGCAGATCTGATCACCTCAGACTGCGATCCTTACGACAGCAGTTTTATTACCGGCGAGCGTACTCGCGAAGGGTTTTACCGTACGCAGGCCGGTATTGAACAGGCCATTAGTCGTGGACTGGCTTATGCTCCTTACGCGGACCTTGTATGGTGTGAAACCTCAACGCCCGATCTTGAGCTGGCGAAGCGCTTTGCCGATGCGATTCACGCGAAATATCCCGGCAAACTGCTGGCCTACAACTGCTCGCCGTCGTTTAACTGGCAGAAAAAGCTGGATGATGAAACCATCGCCAGCTTTCAGCAGCAGCTGTCGGATATGGGCTACAAATACCAGTTCATCACCCTGGCAGGCATTCACAGCATGTGGTTCAACATGTTTGACCTCGCGCACGCTTATGCTCAGGGGGAGGGGATGAAGCACTACGTAGAGAAGGTTCAGCAGCCTGAATTTGCGGCGGGCAAAGACGGGTATACCTTTGTCTCCCACCAGCAGGAAGTCGGCACCGGATACTTCGATAAAGTGACCACCATTATTCAGGGCGGAAGTTCTTCCGTGACCGCGCTGACCGGATCGACGGAAGAATCACAATTCTGAATAACGGCATCCGCGCTCCTGCCCTCTCTTTCAGGGAGAGGGCAGGGGTGAGGAGAAGTCCAACATACAGGAGCCAGAATGACGCGAAGCCTGGAACTATTGATAGCGCAAACCATTCTGCAAGGCTTCGATGCACAGTACGGGCGATTTCTGGAAGTCACCTCTGGCGCACAACAGCGCTTCGAGCAGGCCGACTGGCACGCGGTTCAACAGGCGATGAAAAATCGTATCCATCTTTACGATCATCACGTTGGCCTGGTCGTAGAACAATTGCGTTGCATCACCGACGGCAAAAGCACCGATGCCGATTTTTTGCTGCGGGTAAAGCAGCACTACAGGGAACTATTACCGGATTACCCTCGCTTTGAGATAGCGGAAAGCTTTTTTAACTCCGTCTATTGTCGGTTATTTGACCACCGCTCGTTAACACCCGAGCGGCTTTTTATTTTCAGTTCACAGCCGGAACGACGGTTTCGTGCCATTCCCCGCCCGCTGGCAAAAACCTTCAGGCCGGAGCACGGCTGGGAACTTATGCTCGGTAAAATGTTAAGCGATCTGCCGCTGCGTCTGCCCTGGCAGGACAAGGATCGTGACGTGAGGTATATCATTAGGCAACTGGTCGAAAATTTTGGCGAGGCGATCCTGCACCAGGCCCATCTGCAGATCGCTAACGAGCTTTTTTACCGTAATAAAGCCGCGTGGCTGGTGGGTAAACTCATTACGCCATCGGGAACACTCCCTTTTCTGTTGCCCATCCACCGTTCCGATGACGGTGAACTCATTATTGATGCCTGCCTGACGGAGATCGCTGAAGCCAGTATCGTATTCGGTTTTGCCCGCTCTTATTTTATGGTTTACGCACCGCTGCCTGCGGCGCTGGTTGAATGGCTGCGCGAGATCCTGCCCGGAAAAACCACCGCCGAGCTGTATATGGCGATTGGCTGCCAGAAACATGCAAAAACCGAAAGCTATCGTGAATATCTGGCGTACCTGACCGGTTCTGACGAGCAGTTTATTGAAGCCCCCGGCATTCGTGGCATGGTGATGCTGGTGTTTACACTGCCAGGCTTTGATCGGGTATTCAAAATCATCAAAGACCGGTTTGCCCCGCAGAAAGAGATGTCTGCCGCGCACGTACGTTCCTGTTACCAGCTGGTCAAAGAGCACGATCGCGTCGGACGAATGGCCGACACCCAGGAGTTTGAAAACTTTGTGCTGGAGAAGCGACAAATTTCGCCCGCACTGATGGCCCTGCTGCTGAGGGAAGTACCTGAAAAAATAACTGATTGCGGCGAGCACATTACGATCCGCCATCTCTATATAGAGCGTCGAATGGTGCCGTTAAATCTGTGGCTGGAACAGGTTGAGGGCCAGCAACTCCGCGATGCCATTGAAGAGTACGGAAATGCCATTCGTCAGCTTGCCGCCGCCAACATTTTTCCCGGCGATATGTTATTTAAAAACTTTGGCGTTACCCGTCACGGCCGCGTCGTGTTCTATGACTATGATGAAATCTGTTATATGACGGAAGTGAATTTTCGCGACATTCCACCGCCGCGCTATCCGGAAGATGAAATGAGTGCCGAGCCCTGGTACAGCGTGTCACCAGGCGATGTTTTCCCGCAGGAATTTCGTCACTGGCTGTGCGCCGATCCGCGCATTGGTCCGCTGTTTGAAGAGATGCACGCCGACCTGTTTCGGGCAGATTACTGGCGAGCACTACAAACGCGCATCCGCGACGGGCATATCGAAGATGTTTACGCTTACCGCCGTCGCCAGCGGTTCTGCGTACGCTATGCCCGGAATGCAGGAGACGCGTGGCTTAGCGCAGACCGCCGTAGGCCAGGGTGACCGCTTTTGCCGCCCGAATGACCATCGCACCAAACTCGGTCACCCGGTCGTCAGTGATCCGCGAGCAGGGGCCGGAAATAGAAATCGCTGCAAAAGGTTCGCGGTGTTCATCATAGATGCAGGACGCGACACAGCGCAGTCCAAGCGCATGTTCTTCATCATCAAACGAATAGCCGCGTTTGCGCGTCTGGACCAGATCTTCTTTGAGATGCAACGGTGATACCAGCGTGGCATGCGTATAGGTATGCAGCCCCTGACGATGCAGCAATTCGGTCACCTGCTCCTCATTTAATTGCGCGAGAAACGCTTTTCCGGCGCCGGAAGCGTGCATGGGCAATTTACCGCCAATCGGGGCTGACATACGCATAAGCTGGGTACACTGAACCTGATCGACAATAATTGCCTGATGATCGCTTTTATCCAGTACCGCCAGATTGACCGTCTCGCCGGACTCTTCCATCAGCGTGCGCAGGATAGGATGGACAATCGCCAGCAGATTACGGCTTTGCAAAAAACTGCTGCCAACCCTAAATGCGTGCGCGCCTACCGACCAGTGGCCCAGATCGCCGACCTGACGTACAAAGCCAAGCTGCTGCATGGTAGTTAATAAACGATGCGTTGTGGAGTTCGGTAAACCAGCCTGCTGTGCCAGTTCGGTAAGCGCGACGCTGCCGTTCGATTCTGCAATCCACTCCAGCAACTTTAGGCCACGCGTTAACGACTGTACCTGGCCAGTTGCCTGTGTTGCGGTGGTCGGGGCAGGTTTTCTGCCGCGTTTAGCGGGAACGGGGGCAACCATAACTCACTCCTTTTCTGTATCGTGGAAATCATTTTCGTTTTATTTAAGTATAATGCAACAACAACCGTGCTGATCGGATGAGTACAAAATGAACTTGTCTCATGTTCGAAAGCGCTCTCTTTTCCGCCTGCACGCTTTGTGCCAGTATGGCGTGTTACGTTGAGCATTGTCGGGAGCGAGTGTGAGCAGCAAAGTGGACCAACTGCGTGCGCAGTTAAACAAGCGTATTCTGGTTCTGGATGGGGGCATGGGCACCATGATCCAGGGTTATCGTCTGGACGAACAGGATTTTCGTGGCGAACGCTTCGCCGACTGGCCGTGCGATCTTAAAGGAAATAACGACCTGCTGGTATTGAGCCAGCCAGAGACTATCTCCGCTATCCACAGTGCCTACTTTGAGGCGGGTGCGGATATTATCGAAACCAACACCTTCAACTCCACGACCATTGCGATGGCGGATTACCAGATGGAATCCCTGTCGGCAGAAATCAACTTTACGGCGGCTACACTGGCGCGCGCATGTGCCGATGAGTGGACCGCCCGCACGCCAGAGAAACCGCGCTACGTGGCGGGTGTACTGGGTCCAACTAACCGTACGGCGTCCATCTCACCGGATGTCAACGATCCGGCATACCGTAACGTTACTTTTGATCAGCTGGTGGCAGCGTATCGTGAATCGACCCACGCGCTGGTTAAAGGCGGCAGCGACCTGATCCTGATTGAGACTATCTTTGACACCCTGAATGCCAAAGCGGCGATTTATGCGGTAAAAGAAGAGTTCGAGGCGCTGGGCGTCGATCTGCCGATCATGATCTCCGGTACTATCACCGACGCGTCCGGACGCACGCTGTCCGGACAGACTACCGAGGCTTTTTACAATGCCCTGCGCCACGCCGATGCGCTCACCTTCGGCCTGAACTGCGCGCTGGGACCTGATGAACTTCGCCAGTACGTGCAGGAACTGTCGCGTATTGCCGAGTGCTACGTCACCGCGCATCCCAATGCCGGGCTACCCAATGCGTTTGGCGAGTACGATCTGGATGCCGACACCATGGCGGCACAAATTCGTGAATGGGCGCAGGCCGGCTTTCTGAATATCGTCGGCGGCTGCTGCGGGACGACGCCAGAACACATTGCTGCCATGAGTCGCGCGGTTGAAGGCTTAGCGCCGCGCCGACTGCCTGATATTCCTGTCGCCTGCCGTCTGTCCGGTCTTGAACCGCTTAATATTGGTGACGACAGTTTATTCGTTAACGTGGGTGAACGTACTAACGTTACCGGCTCTGCCAAATTCAAGCGTCTGATTAAAGAAGAAAAATACGCCGAAGCGCTGGCTGTTGCCCGTCAACAGGTTGAAAGCGGTGCGCAGATTATCGATATTAATATGGATGAGGGAATGCTCGACGCCGAAGCGGCGATGGTGCGATTCCTCAACCTGATTGCCGGTGAGCCGGATATTGCCCGCGTGCCGATCATGATCGACTCCTCGAAATGGGATGTTATCGAAAAAGGGCTGAAATGCATTCAGGGTAAAGGCATTGTTAACTCTATTTCGATGAAAGAGGGCGTAGAGCCGTTCATCCAGCACGCGAAGAAAGTGCGCCGTTACGGTGCCGCCGTAGTGGTGATGGCGTTTGATGAACAGGGGCAGGCAGATACCCGGGCGCGTAAAATTGAGATTTGCCGTCGGGCGTACGCCATTCTGACCAAAGACGTCGGTTTCCCGCCGGAAGATATTATTTTCGACCCGAATATTTTTGCCGTCGCGACGGGCATCGAAGAACACAACAATTATGCCCAGGATTTTATCGGTGCCTGCGAAGATATCAAACGCGAGCTGCCACATGCCCTGATTTCCGGCGGCGTGTCTAACGTGTCATTCTCATTTCGCGGCAACGATCCGGTCCGTGAAGCGATCCACGCGGTCTTTCTCTACTACGCCATTCGCAACGGCATGGACATGGGCATTGTCAATGCCGGACAGCTGGCGATTTACGACGATCTCCCCGCGGAACTGCGCGATGCTGTCGAAGATGTGATCCTCAACCGCCGGGATGATGGCACCGAGCGGATGCTGGAGCTGGCAGAAAAATACCGCGGCAGTAAAACCGATGACACTGCTAATGCGCAGCAGGCCGAATGGCGCAGTTGGGAGGTGAAGAAACGTCTCGAATATTCGCTGGTCAAAGGTATTACTGAATTTATCGAGCTGGATACCGAAGAAGCACGTCAGCAGGCGGATCGCCCGATTCAGGTTATTGAAGGGCCGCTAATGGACGGGATGAACGTGGTTGGCGACCTGTTCGGCGAAGGAAAAATGTTCCTCCCGCAGGTGGTAAAATCTGCCCGGGTGATGAAACAGGCGGTGGCCTATCTCGAACCCTATATTGAAGCCAGTAAAGAAAAAGGCTCCAGTAACGGCAAGATGGTTATTGCCACCGTAAAAGGTGACGTACACGACATCGGCAAAAATATCGTTGGCGTGGTATTGCAGTGTAATAACTACGAAATTATCGATCTTGGCGTGATGGTTCCGGCAGAAAAAATCCTCAGAACCGCCAGGGAAGTCAATGCCGATCTGATTGGCCTTTCCGGGCTTATCACGCCATCGCTGGATGAAATGGTTAACGTGGCAAAAGAGATGGAGCGGCAGGGCTTTACCATTCCGCTGTTGATTGGCGGTGCGACGACCTCCAAAGCGCATACGGCAGTAAAAATCGAACAGAACTACAGCGGGCCTGTCGTCTATGTACAAAATGCCTCCCGCACCGTGGGTGTGGTTGCAGCCCTGCTTTCCGCTACCCAGTGCGATGAGTTTGTTGCCCGGACCCGCAAAGAGTACGACACCGTGCGTATTCAGCATGGCCGCAAGAAACCGCGCACGCCGCCGGTTACCCTTGAGGCCGCGCGTGAGAACGATCTGGCGTTTGACTGGGCCAGTTACACGCCGCCGGTGGCCCACCGGCCTGGCGTCCAGGCGGTAGAGGCGAGCATTGAAACCCTGCGCAATTATATCGACTGGACGCCGTTCTTTATGACCTGGTCGCTGGCCGGAAAATATCCGCGCATTCTCGAAGATGAGGTGGTGGGTGAAGAAGCCCGGCGGCTCTTTAAGGATGCCAACGATCTGCTGGATAAACTCAGTGCCGAAAAAGCGCTCAATCCGCGCGGCGTGGTGGGGCTGTTTCCGGCTAACCGCGTTGGCGATGATATTGAAATATACCGCGATGAGACGCGCACCCGGGTATTAACTGTCAGCCGGCATCTGCGTCAGCAGACTGAAAAAGTCGGCTTTGCCAACTACTGTCTGGCCGATTTTGTGGCCCCTAAATTGAGTGGTAAGGCTGATTATATCGGCGCATTTGCGGTTACCGGTGGTCTGGAGGAGGATGCCCTGGCAGAGGCGTACGACGCGCAGCATGACGACTACAACAAGATTATGGTCAAAGCGATTGCCGATCGTCTGGCCGAGGCTTTTGCCGAATATTTACATGAGCGGGTACGTAAAGTGTACTGGGGCTATGCGCCGAATGAGAACCTCAGTAATGAGGAGCTGATCCGCGAAAACTATCAGGGCATCCGTCCTGCACCCGGCTATCCTGCCTGCCCGGAGCACACAGAGAAAGGTACCATCTGGGAACTGCTGGATGTGGAAAAACACACCGGTATGCAACTCACTGAGTCCTTTGCTATGTGGCCTGGCGCATCGGTTTCCGGCTGGTATTTCAGCCATCCCGATAGCAAATATTATGCCGTGGCACAGATCCAGCGCGATCAGGTCGAAGATTATGCGCGACGCAAAGGAATGAGTGTCACGGAAGTCGAACGCTGGCTGGCCCCGAATCTGGGATACGATGCAGATTAATAACATGCGCTGAAAGGAAGCAGAATGAGATTAAAAAAAGGGATTTATCTTTTTTGGGGGATCATGGATCTGCTGGGGCTAATCAGTTATGCAGCGCTGGCGATCAATGACGGCAGGGTCCCCTTTATTACCGATATTATTCGTTTTCAGGACAGTATTACTCAGTATGGCGCGGCAGGTGGACTGGTTATCTGGATGATAATCCAGTTCATGTCCGGCGTCCTGCTACGTCTGACGCTGTTTTATTCCGCATGGTCGTTTATCTGTAAAACAGAGATCAACACGCTCTTTTTTATGTTTCAGGAGATGCTGCGGATTATCACTTTTACAGCCTCCATCCCGTTCCTTATTTTGTTGGTAACCGCTACAGGAACGGGCAGTGCTGGCATTATTTTTTTCATTTTCGCCGCCGCGGAAATCCTTAAAATTGCGTCAATTGTCTGGTGTAAAAAGTACAAAATACCCCGGGCATGAAATAGCGCCTTACAACTCCTTCTGCCTGTTTCGAGCCTGTTTTCTCTTTATTACAATTAACCTCGTATACTGTAATCAACGTCAGGCTGCCTGTGTGCGGCCCTGATGCCGTTTTATCCCAAGGAAATCTATAACAATTAAGGAGGCAACCCTTCCGTGTTAACGTTGTTACACCTGCTCTCTGCCGTCGCCCTGCTGGTCTGGGGTACCCACATCGTACGTACCGGTGTGATGCGCGTCTTTGGCGCAAGACTGCGAACCGTCCTCAGCCGCAGCGTTGAGAAAAAACCGCTCGCCTTCAGCGCCGGTATTGGCGTGACGGCACTGGTACAAAGTAGCAATGCCACCACTATGCTGGTCACCTCGTTTGTGGCACAGGACCTTGTCGCGCTGACGCCAGCGCTGGTGATTGTGCTGGGCGCTGACGTCGGCACCGCGCTGATGGCGCGTATCCTCACCTTCGATCTTTCATGGCTGTCGCCGCTGCTTATTTTTGTCGGCGTCATCTTCTTTCTTGGGCGTAAACAGACCCGCGCCGGACAACTCGGGCGCGTGGCAATTGGTCTCGGCCTGATTTTACAGGCGCTGGAGCTGATCGTGCAGGCCGTCACGCCGATTACTCAGGCCAGCGGCGTGCAGGTCATTTTTGCCTCGCTGACTGGCGATATCATGCTGGATGCGCTGATTGGCGCAGTTTTCGCCATCATCAGCTACTCCAGCCTCGCGGCCGTTCTGTTGACCGCGACCCTGACGACGGCGGGCATTATTTCGTTCCCGGTAGCGCTGTGCCTGGTCATTGGCGCGAACCTCGGTTCTGGCCTGCTGGCGATGCTGAACAACAGCGCGGCCAACGCCGCTGCCCGTCGGGTGGCGCTGGGCAGTTTGTTATTTAAGCTGGTGGGCAGTCTGATTATCCTGCCGTTTGTGCATATGCTGGCAGATGCAATGGATAACCTGCCGCTGCCGAAAGCCGAAATGGTGATCTATTTTCACGTCTTCTATAACCTGATCCGCTGTCTGGCTATGGTGCCGTTCGCCGGGGTGATGGCCCGGTTCTGCGAGCGGGTGATCCGGGATGAGCCAGAGCTGGACGCTCGTCTGAAACCAAAGCATCTGGACACCAGCGCGCTGGATACGCCGACGCTGGCGCTGGCCAACGCTGCGCGTGAAACCCTGCGTATGGGCGACGCGATGGAGCAGATGCTGGACGGGCTAAAACAGGTGATGCACGGCGAACCGCGGCAGGAGAAAGAACTGCGTAAGCTCGCTGAAGATATCAATGTGCTCTATACCGCCATCAAGCTTTATCTGGCGCGTATGCCAAAAGACGAACTGGCGGAAGAAGAATCCCGACGCTGGGCGGAGATCATTGAGATGTCGCTCAACCTTGAGCAGGCTTCCGATATTATTGAGCGCATGGGCAGCGAAATCGCCGATAAATCGCTGGCCGCCCGCCGGGCGTTTTCGCTGGAAGGCGTAAAAGAGCTGGATGCCCTGTACGATCAGCTCCTTAATAACCTGAAGCTGGCAATGACCGTCTTCTTCTCGGGTGATATGACCAGCGCCCGCCGCCTGCGTCGCAGTAAACACCGTTTCCGCATTCTTAACCGCCGCTATTCACATGCGCACGTTGACCGCCTGCACCAGCAAAATGTGCAGAGTATCGAAACCAGTTCCCTGCATCTTGGGCTGCTGGGCGATATGAAACGTCTGAACTCGCTGTTTTGTTCGGTGGCTTACAGCGTGCTGGAACAACCGGATGAAGATGACGAGCGGGATGAGTATTAACATCAGGCGATAACGTGCGTTGACCTACCTGTGCCCGGCGGCGCTTTCGCCTGCACGGGCCTATAGGCTGGCGTGTTATGTCCTGCCAGGCCGGATAAGCGAAGCCGCCATCCGGCATTCAACACATCGGGATTAAAAGCGGTGTCCCGCCTCCAGCAATACCGCCTCTTCGCCAGCCCTGAACAAATACGTTTTGTTCGGGCCGCCCAGCGTCGCCTGCCCCTGGCTCACTGTGATCCAGTTACCTTCCGGCAGACCCACCACTGTCAGCTCTGGCGCCACCACCAGTAACTCACGCAGCCGCTGTTCGCGGGTTTCGCCTTTATGGCCTTCCGGCAACGCATTGGTGAAATGGGGATTAATTTGTAGCGGAAACAGTCCCAGCGCATCAAACCCCTGCGGATCGACAATCGGCATATCGTTAGTGGTTCGAATGCTCTGGCAGGCGAGATTCGCCCCCGCACTCCAGCCGATCGGTAATCAGCGGCAAAGCGTGTTTCAGCATTTCTCCCCGTTAATCCGAAAACAATAATGCTACCACCGACGATATCCTCATCAATAGATACTGCGCCGGTATATCGCTGACAAACGTTATAAACCTCCTTAAACCACAGGAACCTGCACGAGACGGTTTTTCCTCGCCATCAGGTGCGGTATATTTCGCTTTTACAGGAGAATTTATGCTGCCCGACTCATCTATTCGATTAAACAAATACATCAGTGAAAGCGGCATTTGCTCGCGTCGCGAGGCGGATCGCTACATTGAACAGGGGAATGTCTTCCTTAACGGCAAGCGCGCCACGATTGGCGACCAGGTAAATCCTGGCGACGTGGTTAAGGTCAACGGTCAGTTGATTGAGCCGCGCGAGGCGGAAGACCTGGTGTTTATCGCGCTGAATAAGCCGGTGGGAATTGTCAGTACCACGGAAGACAGCGAGCGCGACAATATCGTTGATTTCGTGAACCACAGTAAGCGTGTGTTCCCGATTGGCCGACTGGATAAAGACTCCCAGGGGCTGATCTTTCTGACCAACCACGGCGACCTGGTCAATAAAATTCTGCGTGCCGGTAACGATCACGAAAAAGAGTATCTGGTGACGGTCGATAAGCCGGTAACAGACGACTTTATTCGCGGGATGGGGGCTGGCGTACCGATTTTGGGAACGGTAACGAAGAAGTGCAAGGTCCGAAAAGAAGCACCGTTTGTGTTTCGTATTACGCTGGTGCAGGGATTGAACCGCCAGATCCGGCGCATGTGTGAGCATTTTGGCTATGAAGTGACGAAGCTTGAACGGACCCGCATCATGAATGTAGGACTGTCTGGTCTGCCACTCGGTGAATGGCGCGACCTGACGGATGACGAGCTGATCGCCCTGTTTAAACTGATTGAAAACTCATCGTCAGAAGCAAAACCGAAAACCAAAGCGAAGCCGAAAACAGCGGGCATTAAGCGCCCGGTGATAAAGGTCGAAAAAGCGAGCGAGAAAGCTCGCACGGCATCAAACGGTAAACGTTTTACCGCGCCGGGACGCAAGAAAAAAGGGCGTTAACGTCTGCCGCGCGTTGGCGTACTCGCCGACCACGAAAATGACGCTTCGGTGTCCGGTTTATAAGCCTGCTTTTTCTTTGCCTGGCGGGCTTTTTTCGCATCGGCTTCTCGCTGCACCATCAGCTTATCAATGTACTCTTTTTTAACGCTGTTAGTTTCTGCATTCGTCAGCAGGCGGCCATGCGCAATACGGGCGCGGTCGAGTAAGGTTTTTAGCTCGCGCTGTTCGCGCTCGGTCATGTCTTTCTGGGTAATGCGCGGGAGTGCCATGGAAGTGCCCTCAGTTAGCCGGATAAAACGAGTGTACGGCAATATGGCTCAGGCGGATAGCGTTCACACAGCAAACAGTACCAATAAAAAAAGGTAAGTTATTGTTAACTAAACGGAGGGTTAAACCCTCCGTGTCGACAATATTAGCGGCGTTTCTTTTGATCAACCGGCTTACCGGACCAGTACCCTGCCAGCAGCGAACCTGAAAGGTTGTGCCATACCGAGAACAGCGCGCCGGGCAGAGCGGCCAGTGGCGAGAAGTAGATTTTACCGAGCGCGGCAGCAAGACCGGAGTTTTGCATGCCGACTTCAATCGCCAGCGTGCGGCAGGTTGACTCATCAAAACCAAACAATCTTCCGCCCCAGTAGCCTCCAAGTAGCCCGATAGTGTTATGCAGGATCACCGCGATAATCACCACCAGCCCAACCGAGGCAATATGGCTGGCGCTTCCCGCCACCACGGCGCTGATGATCGCCAGAATACACACCATTGAAAAAGCCGGCAGATACGGTTCTATCGCCCGCACCACGCGCGGGAACAGGTGGTGGACTATCAGGCCGAGGGCGATGGGGATGACCACGATTTGCAGAATGCTGAACAGCATACCCATTACATCGACCTGAATATGCGTATCCACATACAGTCGGGTCAACAAGGGTGTGGCCACCACGCCAACCAGCGTTGAAACTGAAGAGATAGTTACCGACAGCGCAACATCACCTTTGGCCAGATAAATCATGACGTTGGATGCGGTACCGCTGGCAACGCTCCCCACCAGCACCATGCCGGCAGAGAGATCCGGTGGCATCTTAAACAGCAGCGCCAGCAGCCAGGCCGCCAGCGGCATAACCAGATAGTGCAGAAAAATTCCCGCAGCTACCGGCGCAGGACGCGACAGCACGCGTTTAAAATCGGCAAAGGTCAAATGCACACCCATACCAAACATAATCAGCATCAGCAGGGTACTTACCCATGGGCCAACAGGCACAAACGTCGCAGGCGTGTAATACGCGATAACGGAGAGCAGCAGCGCCCAGAGCGGGAACAGCCGGGTCAGAATGGAGAGCATTGTGTTTTCCTTAAGGAGGTTGTGCATTGTGTTTTTTATAAAAAAAGCCGGGATCGAGCCCGGCCATAGGTAATGTTTATCGTGCGGTGAGATTTTATTCAAACAAATTATGATGAAGAGGATTCATGTCGGCGAGCCAGGCGACTTTGTTTTGCACCGGGGACGGACTTCATCCACACTGTTATCAATGATTACGCCACGGAAAAGTTAAGAAGAGATGATTCAGATTTTTTTGTTTCTGCTGTCGAAAAGAAGTGCTGACTTAAAATCGTTCTGGCGTGCAGAAATCACCGGAAAAAAAAGAATTAACCCCTTTCGTTTGTATATCGCCCATAAGAACCGGAACCGGCACTTTTTATTATGGTGGCGACTGGCCAGTCAAATGCATCGTCTGGGAAATTCGCGGCAAAAGCGGGTCGCAAAGAAAATTAACTGGTCACTGCAACGGCGTTATGCTTCCGATGTCGCATTGCGCGCCACGATTGGCTTCAACCCTAAGTTTGTACACCTGACGGGCGTCGTTATCTCGGGGAAATCGATCATTGGCAATAACGCTATTATCTATCAAAACGTGACCATTGGACTGCGAAAAGACGATGATAAAGCCGCAGCAACAATAGGCGATAATGTCAATATTGGTGCCGGCGCATGTATTTTAGGCAATATACATATTGGTCATAATGTGACTGTGGGTGCCATGTCACTGGTGTTATCTGATATTCCGGATTGCGCTACTTATATTTGCAAAATACAGCCGAAGATTATTCCCGGCGGCCTGGCGTAATAGTGCGCAGGCATCCGGGGCAAATATTCTCGTTAAGAAAGGTCTTGTATACGCTCCCAGTTTAGCCCAAAGCGTGCGAGGTACTTACGCAGGCGGTCGGCATCATTGGGGTTACTTTTTTTCTGTCGCGAGACGGCAAACAGTAGCCTTCCGGCTTCTGAAATCGACTGACACTGACGGCAGACGCGAATGACCGTTTCCAGCTGGCTCTGGTCGAAGAGGTCGATTTCTTCACTCAGGACCGGAACAATACTGGACGTGGCAGGGTGCCAGTTTTGTTTCAGCCGCTCAATCTCTTCCGCCACCAGTTCTGTGCTGATCCGTCCCTGTTCGGCAAGCGTTGCCATGCGCGCAACAGAAGAACCCAGCTCACGGAAATTACCTCGCCAGACCGCCTGAGGAGAACGCGCAAAGTTGATATAGCGGTCACGGGCCTCTTTATCAAAGCGGACGCGCGTCTGGTGGTTCGCCTCAAAACGTTGCAATTCATACTCTACGTTAGGCGCAATATCCTCCCGCCGCTCCGCCAGCCCCGGCAGGGCAAAATTCCACATATTAATACGCGAGTACAGATCTTCCCGGAAGCGGCCTTCAGCTATCCACGCTGGCATATCACGATGGGTTCCGGCAATAAGCTGAAAATCACTGCGCACCTCTTTATCCGAGCCGAACGGGAAGAAGGTTTTCTCTTCTATCGCTTTCAGCAGCATGGCCTGTTCATCCAGCCCCAGCTCTGCAATCTCATCCAGAAACAGGATCCCGCCGTCGGCCTCACGTAGTAGTCCGGCTCTCGGCTGAAGCGCGCCGGTAAAGGCACCTTTCACATGACCAAATAGTGTCGACATCGCGTTATCACCGCGCAGCGTTGCGCAGTTTACCGCCACCAGTTTTCCGGCGACCAGATGCCGCGACTGACGCAGCTGATAGATACGTTTGGCGAGGAAAGACTTGCCGGCGCCGGTAGGACCCGTCAGCAACATGGGCGCATCTGAACGTAGGGCCACGCGCTCAATCTGAGCGATCGTACGGTTAAACGCAGGATTTCGGGTATCAATCCCGCTTTTCAAAAACGAGACGGACTGCTGCTGTTCGTGCTGAAAACGGCTGGTAAGCGTGGCGTAGCGACTGAGATCGAGATCGATAACCGAATAGGTTCCGGCCGCGCTATTTTCCTCATCGCGGTTTTTTAACGGGCCGGTTTGCAGCAGGCTGGCGGGCAGGTAGCGTGCCTCGGTCAGCAAAAACCAGCAAATCTGCGCCACGTGGGTCCCGGTGGTGATATGCACCAGATACTCTTCGTTATCAGTATCAAAAGAGTAGTGGCGGGCGAAATCGAGAAATGCGGCGTACACCTCTTCAAAGTCCCACGGATCGTCAATCGCCACCGTGTGTGTCTGTACATCGGTCTGCGGAGATACGTCGCGGATATCTGCACTCAGCTGCTCCGCCATGCCGCGATCTTTGGCCTGATAAAGCAGCTCCAGACGATCAACGGGCAGGTCCGGCTGCTGGCAGAGTCCGACAGTAGGCCGCCATTTTGCCCAGCGATTAGCGCGCTTCCCGCGTTTATCCAGTACCGTTCCCACTACGCCGATGACCACCCGCCGCTTTTGCATTTCTATCCTTAAAAATAAATAACGATTTTAAAAGATAATCCCAGCATCTCCTCTTATTTTAAAGCAATAATTTAAGTCAGAATAAAATCGAATTTTATCAAGTAGTTAAAAAATAAACCTGCTGAAATTACTTTTTGGCACGCTTCTGGCAATACCATGATAGTCAGCACGCCGGGTTACGCAGGGGATATCAGCCCCGCCGGCGCTTCGGGAACGGCACAGGCCGTTATCCACGACGCGTTCCGCCAGCGGAAAGACATACGCGAAAAAATGGTTAACGCGGGTTCGATTCCCGCATTCGCCCTTCAGGTGAACACTGGTTGTTTATATCCGTAATACCCGGCGATCCGCAGTCAGGATCGCCTCAGGCCGGAGCCGGTAATGCTGCCGGGTTGTCGGCAAAATCGTCAGGCAGTGTGTGGCGATTTCCCGACGACTTCGCCGCTGCACCCGCCCCGGCATTGATAGATAAAGGAACACTAAAATGAATAAAAAAATCAAAATACGTAACGGCCAGTTAGGATTACTGGCAAAAGACGGCGACTACTATCAGATTCTGGAAACAGGCGAGCACCGTATGCCGTGGTTTACCCGCCCTGAGGTGACACTGGTTGCGCGTGATGGCAACGAAGTGCCTGACGATTTAAGCGACACGCTGCGCCGTTTCCACCCGCAGTGGGTTGAAAAATATTGCCTGGTGGCTGATACCGGCGAACATGAAGCTGCCGCGCTGTATTTGCATAACGTACTGCTGGAAATTATCCCGCCAGCCTCGCGTCGTCTGTTCTGGCAGGAGGGCGATAACCTGCGCCTGATGCGGATAGATACGCGTAATGTCCAGGTGCCAGATGATATTATGCAGGCCGTTTTGCAACCCCGAAATCGCGACAATGTTGTGAAAGGACGCGAGAATATCCTGACGGTCAATGTCCCCGCCTGGCATGCCGGGGTGGTAAAAATCGACGGTGAAACCCGCCCGTTATTATCGCCGGGTCTGTCTGCTTACTGGAAAGTGAACCATCTGGTAGAGGCAGAGATCGTCGATTTACGTTTGCAGGTGCTGGAAGTGTCAGGCCAGGAAATTCTGACCCGCGATAAAGTCAATTTACGCCTTAATCTGGCGGCAAACTGGTGCTACAGCGATGTATTGCAGGCGTTCAGCCAGTTAACCAAACCCGTCGATCACCTCTACCGTGAATTACAGTTCGCGCTGCGTGAAGCGGTGGGAACGCGAACGCTGGATGAGCTGCTGGAGGATAAGCAGGTGATTGACGAGGTGGTTAGCCAGCAGGTTACAGAGCGGATGACACCTTTTGGGATGACGGTTGCGTCGCTGGGCGTGAAAGATATCGTGCTGCCGGGCGATATGAAAACTATCCTGACTAAACTGGTGGAAGCGGAGAAATCCGCCCAGGCTAACGTTATTCGTCGACGGGAAGAGACGGCGGCGACGCGTTCGCTGTTGAATACGGCCAAAGTGATGGAGAGCAACCCGGTCGCATTGCGGCTTAAAGAGCTGGAAACGCTGGAGCGCGTAGCGGAACGGATTGATAAAATCTCAGTCTTCGGTGGTCTTGATCAGGTGCTGCACGGCCTGGTGAATATCAACGGCGCAGCCTGATAAACCGTGCCGGACATGGCGTATAGCCCTTGCTATACGCCAGCGGCAGATTAATCAAATAAGTTGTAATGCAATTTGCGGATGACCTCTTCTGCTTCGTTCCCCGGTACCAGGAAGCACAGGTTATAGCTGGATGCGCCATAGCAAATCATGCGGATATTAAACGGCTCCATCACGCCAAAGACCTCTTTGCCCACGCCGCAGGCTTTGGAGAGGTTGTTGCCAATCAGCGCGACCAGGGCCAAATCCTCCTCCACTTCTACCCGACAAAGCGACGACAGCTCAGTCAGCAATGCCTGCGTCAGCAAGGTATCGCCGGTAGAGGTCGAACCGGTGGTATCCAGTGTTAACGCGACGCTGACTTCTGAGGTGGTAATCAAATCTACCGAAATATTATGCCGCGCCAGAATGCCAAAAAGCTCGGCGAGAAAGCCGTGAGAATGCAGCATATTCAGGCTGTGCAGGGTTAACAGCGTTTGTTTGCGTCGCAGCGCCAGCGCCCGGAACAGCGGCGGATTTTGCGTTTTATTACAGACCAGTGTGCCGCCCGCTTTGGGATCTTTACTGGAGCCAACAAACACCGGGATATCGCTACGTACGGCGGGAAGCAGCGTCGCCGGATGCAGCACTTTCGCACCGAAGGTGGCCATTTCGGCCGCTTCTTCAAAGGCGATTTCATCAATACGTCTGGCGGTGGGCACGACGCGCGGGTCTGTGGTGTAGATGCCGGGGACATCCGTCCAGATATCAACGCGGGTGGCATGAAGGGCTTCGGCCAGCAGGGCTGCGGTGTAATCACTGCCGCCACGCCCGAGCGTGGTAGTGCGGCCTTTGGCTTCGCTGCCAATAAATCCCTGAGTGATGGCCAGCCCTTCTTCCAGACGAGGGGCGAGCAGTTGAGCGGTTAATTCAGCCAGTGTCGCAACGTCCGGTTCGGCGCGACCAAAACGATCGCTGGTACGCATGACTTTGCGCACATCAAACCACTGCGCCTGCACCTGACGTTCGCGCAGGATTTCTACAAACAGCAGAGTGGACATCAGTTCACCGTGGCTAACCAGTTCATCGGTTAGCGCCAAAGAGGTGGCCAGAGAAGCCGCCTCTGCCAGCGTGGTAATATTTTCCAGCAGGCGCTCGATCTCTTCGCGAATAATATTGGGACGGGTCAGGCGCTCAAGAATATCGAACTGAATTTTACGCAGGGCGTCGAGCTTCACGAAACGTTCCCCGGCTTCCAGGCCTTCAGCCAGCGCCACCAGCAAATTAGTGACGCCTGCAGAGGCGGACAGCACGACCAGGCGAACGCTGGGATCGGCAAGCACCACGTCCGCACTGTGGTTCATGGCATCAAAATTGGCCACGCTGGTGCCGCCAAATTTGGCAACAACAAACGGGGAAACAGCAGTAGTCATAACAACCTCGCGTCAGAGAGTGGGAAGGCGACCTCCGCACAAGGGCAGAACTCTCACCGGTCCATGTGCAAATACCTTATCCATAAATAAAAGGTGTGCCGAATGATGTCAACGTTGGGGTTATGCGGATTTTTCATGCAGCCCGATCGATCAGAAAAATCACTTATAAAGGCTATACTTTCTCTGTCTTTTTTAACCGTTCTTGCCCCCTGGTTAGGGCAATGGCATAAAAACCATCACAATTTTTCGTCACTGGCGCTACAATCGACCGCAGTTACAATTCTCATATCTGAAGAGTATTGCTCATGAAAAACATTAATCCGACGCAGACTTCTGCCTGGCAGGCATTACAGAAACACTACGATGAAATGAAAGATGTGACGATCGCGGAGCTATTCGCGAAAGACGCCGATCGTTTCAGTACGTTCTCCGCAACGTTCAATGATGCGATGCTGGTGGACTTCTCCAAAAACCGTATTACCGAAGAAACGCTGGCAAAACTTCAGGATCTGGCGAAAGAAACCGATCTGGCGGGTGCTATCAAGTCCATGTTCTCCGGTGAAAAAATTAACCGCACCGAAGACCGTGCCGTGCTGCACGTTGCCTTGCGTAACCGCAGTAACACGCCGATTATCGTTGACGGTAAAGATGTCATGCCGGAAGTGAACGCGGTGCTGGAGAAGATGAAAACCTTCTCGCAGGCCATTATTTCCGGTGAGTGGAAAGGCTATACCGGTAAGCCGATTACTGACGTTGTAAACATCGGTATTGGTGGCTCTGACCTTGGCCCGTTCATGGTGACGGAAGCGCTGCGCCCGTACAAAAATCATCTGAATATGCACTTTGTTTCCAACGTCGACGGCACCCACATTGCTGAAGTGCTGAAAGGCGTTAACCCGGAAAGTACGCTATTCCTGGTGGCCTCAAAAACCTTTACTACTCAGGAAACTATGACCAACGCGCACAGCGCGCGCGACTGGTTCCTGAAAACGGCGGGCGATGAAAAGCACGTTGCCAAACATTTTGCGGCGCTGTCAACCAACGGTAAAGCGGTTGGCGAGTTCGGTATTGATACCGCCAATATGTTCGAATTCTGGGACTGGGTTGGCGGTCGTTATTCCCTGTGGTCTGCGATTGGCCTGTCGATTATCCTGTCCGTAGGTTATGACAACTTTGTCGAGCTGTTGTCCGGCGCGCACGCCATGGATCAGCATTTTGCCTCCACCGCGCCTGAGCAGAACCTGCCGGTATTGCTGGCGCTGATCGGTATCTGGTACAACAATTTCTTTGGCGCTGAAACCGAAGCGATCCTGCCCTACGATCAGTATATGCACCGCTTTGCCGCCTACTTCCAGCAGGGCAATATGGAATCCAACGGTAAATACGTTGATCGTAACGGCAATGCCGTGGATTACCAGACTGGCCCAATCATCTGGGGTGAGCCGGGTACCAACGGTCAACATGCGTTCTATCAGCTGATTCATCAGGGCACCAAAATGGTTCCTTGCGATTTTATCGCCCCGGCTATTACCCATAATCCGCTTTCCGACCATCATCCAAAACTGTTGTCGAACTTCTTTGCGCAGACTGAAGCGCTGGCATTCGGTAAAGCACGTGATGTCGTTGAACAGGAATATGCCGATCAGGGTAAAGATCCGAAGACGCTGGAGCACGTGGTGCCGTTCAAAGTATTTGAAGGCAATCGCCCGACCAACTCTATCCTGCTGCGCGAAATCACGCCGTTCAGTCTGGGCGCGCTGATCGCACTGTATGAGCACAAAATCTTTACTCAGGGCGCAATCCTGAACATCTTTACCTTCGATCAGTGGGGCGTAGAGCTGGGTAAACAGCTGGCTAACCGCATCCTGCCTGAGTTGAAAGAAGACAGCGCAGTTGATAGCCACGACAGCTCCACTAACGGTTTAATTAATCGTTATAAAGCCTGGCGCGCATAATATATATCATTAGAAAATACCGGCGAGATGCCGGTATTTTTTTATCAGATGATTCTTCTTGCAGCCAATAATATGAGAATGCGGGTGCTGAGCATAATCTGAAAATAATTACTGCATCAGTAATCACATTCTTTTTTTTTAGGAATAACCGTATATTTACGTTTTTGTTATTTATTGATTAATAGAGTTATTTTAATTAATCGATGTGCTTTTCCCAAATTTAAGTTAATACCATCCGCTATTTCCTCATTATTTCCCCGCAATTCGCGTTGTGTATACTCGAACCCGCCTGGATATTTCAGGCACCTCCATTCATTCAATGAAGGGAAATTGATATGCATAAAATCCTGTATGGCATTTTTGCCATAACCGCCTGCGCGGCTACAACCGCGTATGCAGCACCGGTCCAGGTCGGTGAGGCCGCAGGTTCCGCGGCGACGTCTGTTTCAGTGGGAAGCTCCACGACAAGCAGCGTTAGCCCGGTAAGCTCGGCTGTGGGTGTCGCGCTGGCGGCAACGGGTGGCGGTGATGGTTCCAATACCGGAACCACTACCACCACGACCACAAGTACCCGCTAACGCCGGGTACATTAACCCTAACCACACTTCGGTGTGGTTATTTTGCCCCTCCGGAGAGAAGAGTCGTGAAGCGACCTGCACTCATTATGATTTGCCTGCTACTCCAGGCCTGTTCATCGACCACACAAGGGTTGGGAGACTCTTTGTGGAGCAGCCTGTTTGGTACACCTGGGGTTCATCTCACGGACGATGAAATTCAAAACATGCCTTATGCCAGTCAGTACGTTCAGCTCAACAATGGCCCACAGCTATTTGTGGTGCTCGCTTTCGCCGAAAACGGGCAGCAGAAATGGGTGACGCAGGATCAGGCTACGCTGGTCACCCGGCACGGGCGTCTGGTTAAAACTCTGCTTGGCGGGGATAACCTGCTGGAGGTCAATAATCTCGCAGCCGATCCGCTGGCCAGGCCGAATCAAATTACCGACGGTACGCGCTGGACCCGCACTATGGGCTGGACAGAGTATAACCAGGTGCGTTACGCCACGGCGCGCTCGGCCTTCAACTGGCAGGGCACTGACAATGTCATTGTAGGCGGCGAAAGTACGCGGGTCCGCGTACTGGATGAAGAGGTCGAAACCGACCAGTCTCGCTGGACTAACCGCTACTGGATTGATAGCGAAGGGCAAATTCGCCAGTCGGTACAGTTTTTGGGCGCAGATTTCTTCCCGATTAAAACCACGTTAATCAAGGCGGCGAAATCATGAGAACACGTTTCGTTGCGCCGCTAATCGCCACGCTTCTCTCCACCTGCGCGGCTGCCGGCACGGTACAGATCTACTCTGCGCCGAATCAACCGGCAAAAACACTGACCGGTGCAGAGCATCTTATCGACGTGGTCACCCAGCCGCAGCTGGCGAATAGCTGGTGGCCGGGTGCGGCGATCGGCGAGCGGCAGGCCACAGCCGTTGCTCGTCAGCAACAGCAGGCGTTATTAGCGCATCTGACCGCGGTCGCCGGTGAAGAAAGCGGTAACGATCGGCGTGCTATTGAGGCATTACGCGAACAGATGAAAGCGATAACGGTCACCGGGCGACAATTGATTAACCTCGACCCGGATACCGTACGGGTAAGTCACAGCGGCAATCCGCGCCTGCAGGGTGAATACAGCTTGTGGGCCGGACCGCGCCCGGACTCGATCACGGTTTTTGGTCTGGTAAGCCAGCCGGGGAAAATGCCGTTTACGCCCGGTCGCGATGTTGCCCGCTATCTCGATGCTAATACGCTACTGAGCGGTGCCGATCGCAGTTACGCGTGGGTAATTTATCCCGATGGCAGAACGCAAAAAGTCCCGGTGGCGTACTGGAATCATCGTCATGTCGAGCCGATGCCCGGCAGCACTATTTATGTCGGTTTTGCCGACGCGTTATGGAGCCAGACGCCGGATAAGCTCAATGCCGACATTGTTCGCGCCCTGACGCAGCGAGTACCTGAATAATGAAAAAAACCTGTCTTTACAGCCTGCTGGCATTAAGTGTGAGCGCAGCCTGCCACGCAGAAACGTATCCCGCTCCGGTCGGCCCCTCGCAGTCTGATTTTGGCGGCGTGGGGTTACTACAAACCCCTACCGCACGTATGGCGCGAGAAGGGGAGTTAAGTCTCAATTATCGTGATAACGATCAGTACCGGTATTATTCGGCGTCAGTCCAGCTTTTCCCGTGGCTGGAAACCACGCTGCGTTATACCGATGTGCGGACAAAACTCTACAGCTCTGTGGAGGCGTTCTCCGGCGATCAGACCTATAAAGATAAAGCTTTCGACGTCAAACTGCGGCTGTGGGAAGAGAGCTACTGGCTACCGCAGGTATCAGCAGGCGCGCGGGATATTGGCGGTACCGGGCTTTTTGACGCGGAGTATCTGGTCGCCAATAAAGCCTGGGGACCCTTCGATTTCTCACTGGGTCTTGGCTGGGGCTATCTTGGCACCAGCGGCAACGTCAGCAATCCGCTGTGTTCGGTGAGCGATAAATACTGCCAGCGCGATAACAGCTATAAGCAGGCCGGATCGGTCGATACCGGTGAGATGTTTCGCGGCCCGGCATCCCTGTTTGGCGGCGTAGAATATCAGACGCCGTGGCAGCCGCTGCGTCTGAAGCTGGAATATGAAGGCAATAATTATCAGCAGGACTTTGCCGGTCGGCTGGATCAAAAAAGTAAATTTAACGTGGGAGCGATTTATCGCGCGACCGACTGGGCCGACGTGAATGTCAGCTATGAGCGCGGTAATACGCTAATGTTTGGCGTGACATTACGCACCAACTTTAACGACTTGCGCCCACACTACAACGATAATGCCCGGCCGCAGTATCATCCCGAACCGCAGGATGCCATTCTTCAGCACTCCGTGGTCTCGAATCAGCTTACCCTGTTGAAATATAACGCGGGCCTGACCGATCCAAAAATTCAGGTCAAGGGAGATACGTTGTACGTTACCGGCGAGCAGGTGAAATATCGCGATTCGCGCGAAGGTATCGAACGCGCTAACCGCATCATCATGAACGATCTGCCGGACGGCATTCGCACTATCCGGGTGACTGAAAATCGTCTGAATATGCCGCAGGTCACGACCCAGACCGACGTCGCCAGTCTGAAGCGTCATCTGGAAGGGGAGCCGCTGGGCCAGCAAACGCCGCTGGTTCAGCAGCGCATCACGCCGATTGTGCCTGAGAGTACCGAGCAGGGCTGGTATTTTGATAAGTCACGCTTCGACTTCCATCTCGATCCGGTGCTTAATCAGTCCTTCGGCGGACCGGAAAGCTTCTACATGTATCAGCTTGGCGCGATGGCGACGGCCGATTTGTGGTTAACCGATCATCTGCTCACCACCGGTAGCCTGTTTGCCAATGTGGCGAATAACTACGACAAGTTTAACTACACCAATCCACCGAGTGACTCAACATTACCGCGTGTGCGTACTCGCGTGCGTGAATACGTTGCGAATGACGTTTACGTGAATAACCTGCAGGCCAACTATTTCCAGTACCTGGGCAATAATGTCTATGGGCAGGTTTATGGCGGCTATCTTGAGACGATGTTTGGTGGCGCAGGGGGAGAGGTGCTGTATCGTCCGGTAGACAGTAACTGGGCCGTGGGACTGGATGCTAACTACGTTAAACAGCGCGACTGGCGCAGTGCGCAGGACATGATGAAATTCACCGATTACAGCGTGAAAACCGGCCATCTCACCGCCTACTGGACGCCACCTTTCGCTCAGGATGTGCTGGTGAAGGCGAGCGTCGGGCAATATCTTGCCGGGGATAAAGGCGGCACGCTGGATATTGCCAAACGCTTCGACAGCGGCGTCGTCGTGGGCGGGTATGCGACCATTACGAATGTGTCAGCTGATGAGTATGGGGAAGGGGACTTCACCAAAGGGGTGTACGTTTCTGTGCCTCTGGATCTCTTCACATCCGGCCCGACCCGCAGCCGCGCCGCGGTTGGCTGGACGCCGCTGACCCGCGACGGGGGACAAATGCTGGGCAGGAAGTTTGATCTGTACGGCATGACCAGCGATAAGAGCGTCAATTTCCGCTGAGTTCTGACCACCCTCACCCCCGCCCTCTCCCTGAGGGAGAGGGGGTGCTCCGGCGAACGGATAAGCCTTCCGATAATCCCAGGCCCGGTAAGCGCAGCGCCACCGGGCAGAGTCGCTCCGGGGTAAAAATTATCAGGCCAGCCTGACTGGCCTTTACGTTGGCTGACTAAAATCTGCGTAAAAAATGTAGATCTGGATCACACTTTCGCGCTATATCTGTGCCTGTTATTTTTAGCAAAAGGTGCTGCAATGTCATCTCTACCCCGTCCGGCGGTTGAGTTTATCTCCACAATTCTTCAGACCGCCCTCAATCTGGGCCTGCTTAGTCTTGGCCTGATCCTGCTGGTTTTCCTCGGCAAGGAGACCGTACATCTGGCGGAGGTGCTCTTTGCGCCGGAGCAAACCAGCAAATATGAGCTGGTGGAAGGGCTGGTGGTTTACTTTCTCTACTTCGAATTTATTGCGCTGATTGTGAAATACTTTCAGTCCGGTTTTCACTTCCCGCTGCGCTATTTCGTCTATATCGGGATCACGGCGATTGTCCGGCTGATCATTGTCGATCACACCTCGCCGGTTGATGTGCTGATTTACTCGGGTGCGATTTTGCTACTGGTCATTACGCTTTGGCTGTGCAATACCAAACGGCTGAAACGCGAATAAAAAAAGGCGCTCCGGGGAGCGCCAAATAACAGTCACAAGTCATGCATTGAAAAGTTGAGGGTTGCAGTGGTTTCGAACGATAAAACTTAACCTTTTACGCCGCCCGCGGTCAGGCCATTAACCAGCCAGCGCTGGGCCAGCAGGAATACGGCGGTAATAGGGATAGCGGACAGCACGGCGGCGGCAGCGAAGTCGCCCCATAAATAGTTTTGTGGGTTGAGATATTGCTGCATCCCCACGGCCAGCGTATAGCTGTCTACATCTCGCAACAGCAGCGAGGCAACAGGGACTTCGGTGATGGCGGCAATAAACGACAGTATAAATACCACCGCCAGGATCGGCACCGACAGCGGAAGCAGAACCAGGCGAAACGCCTGCCACGGCGTGGCGCCATCCAGCGACGCCGCTTCTTCCAGCGAGCTGTCAATCGTTTCGAAATAGCCTTTAATGGTCCACACATGCAGTGCAATGCCGCCAAGATAGGCGAAGATCACCCCACCGTGTGTGTTCAGGCCGATAAACGGAATGTATTGTCCGAGACGGTCAAACAGGGCGTATAGCGCCACCAGCGACAGTACTGCCGGGAACATCTGGAAAATCAGCATACTTTTCAGCAATGTGGCTTTACCAGGAAAACGCATCCGGGCAAAAGCATAGGCGCAGGTTGTGGATAGCGCCACAATGCCCAGCGCGGTAATACTGGCAATTTTTATTGAGTTCCACAGCCACAGTAATACCGGGAACGGCGGCGGCGTAACGCGTCCGTCGGCATGTTCGACGCTAAAGCCCAGCGCCAGCCGCCAGTGCTCCCACGAAATACGTTCCGGGATCAGGCTGCCGGTCGCAAAGTTGCCTTCACGCAGTGAAATCGCGATGACCATCAGCAGCGGAAACATAATGGCGGCGATAAATATCAACAACAGCAGGTGCGTCGTCAACAAACGTAATTTCTGCGATTTGGGTTGGACCATGGCCATTATCGATATCTCCCTTAATCAAACTTCATACGCGTGGCTTTCAGATTCACAATCGCCAGCATTCCCACCAACAGGAAGATCAGCGTGGCAATGGCTGCCGCCAGACCAAAGTCCTGACCGCCGCCGCCTTCAAAGGCAATACGGTAGGTGTAGCTGACCAGTAAATCCGTATAGCCCGCAGGCGTCGTGGTGCCGAGACGATCCGGCCCGCCGTTGGTCAACAATTGGATCAGTACGAAGTTATTAAAGTTAAACGCAAAGCTTGCGATCATCAGCGGCGTTAGCGGCTTGATCAGCAGCGGCAGGGTGATTTTAAAGAAGTTCTGGAACGGCCCCGCGCCGTCCATCGCCGATGCTTCGTACAGGTCGTCCGGAATCGCTTTCAGCAGGCCCATACACAGGATCATCATGTACGGATAACCCAGCCAGGTATTGACGATCACAATCATCGCGCGGGCGGTAGTTGGGTCGCTAAACCAGGCCGGTTTAATACCGAACAGCGCGCTGAGCATCATGTTGATTTCGCCAAAGCTCTGGTTAAACAGCCCTTTGAAAATCAGAATCGAGATAAAAGAGGGGACGGCGTAAGGCAGGATCAGCAGAAGGCGATAAACCGCTTTGCCTTTCAGGGATTCCCACTGTACGAGGCAGGCGAGGATCATGCCGACGGCCACCGTGAGGATAACGGTCAGGACGGAGAAAACGACCGTCCAGACAAAAATCGCCAGGAAGGGCTTTTGAATGCCGTCGTCGATAAAGACGCGCATAAAGTTATCCCAGCCGATAGTCACGGTATAACCGGGGCTGAGTTTTTCATCGGCCCATTTACCCTCTGCGTTTAGCGCCTGGTAATAGCCAATATCGTTATTGGGACGATATTTCACGCCGCTCTGATTGTTGGTTAATGTCCCGTCGCTGGCTTCGGTATACAGCGGGCGGGTGCCGGAGAACTGGCGCAGTGAACTCATGATGACGTTGCTTTCATCAGGAAGTACCGCAGTAAGCTGGGTCAGCGCCTGACGATTCTGGGTGATCGCGCGCAAATTAGCGCGTTTGCTCGTCGGCAGGGCGTTGACTTCCTTCAACGCTATTTTCTGCTCGCCGCCAAACGTGAAGGCGTCGGAGAGATAATTTTTTCCACTTTCGCCGTCGGTCAGCGCGAGTTGCCATTTATCCTCCGCCGGATAAAGTGCGAAATTATAGGTTTTACCCGCCTGGTACGAACGGTCCATCAGCACCTGCTGCGCACGCTCCTGGGTCAGCTGGTTAGTGCTGCTGTAGTTGGTAAATGCGATGGCAATAGTGCAGACCAGAGGAAACAACACAAACAGGCCCATCCCGGCCATACCCGGATAGACATAGCGCCACGCGTAGGTTTTACGGTTAGCGAAAATATACAGGCCAGCACCGCTTAAAATCAGCGTCATGATGGCGAACAGGTACTCCCCCTGGGCGTACATTAAAACAACAAGGTAACCCACCAGCAGCGCCAGCAATCCAGTCACTGACCATTTCAGTGTGTCGCTTTGCCACCAGTGTCTCTTTTTAACGGCATCCATGGGGATCTTCCTCTACAACATTGGAAACCTGCAGGTCAAAATACCCGATGGCGCTGCGCTTATCGGGCCTGCGCAAAGCCCGGCCCGATAAGACATCTATGCCGCCATCCGGCATCTGCGCTACAGCATTACTTGGTAATACGGCCCTGCGCATCTTTCAGTGCGGCATCGACGGTCTGACGACCGCTGGCCGCGTTGATCACTGCGGTACGAACGGCATACCAGAACGCTGCCATTTGCGGCACGTTTGGCATAATTTCGCCTTTCTGGGCGTTATCCATGGTGGCGGCAATGCGCGGATCTTTCGCCAGCTTATCCTGGAAGGATTTCAGGGCGACGGCGCCCAGCGGTTTATCCTTGTTCACGTCATCCAGACCCTGATCGGTCAGCAGGTAGTTTTCGAGGAACTCTTTCGCCAGTTCTTTATTCGGGCTGGCGGCGTTAATACCGGCACTCAGTACGCCGACGAACGGCTTAGACGGCTTGCCCTTGAAGGTTGGCAGCAGCGCAACGCCGTAGTTAACCTTGCTCTTCTCAATGTTGGCCCACGCCCACGGACCGTTAATGGTCATTGCCGTTTCGCCTTTGTTAAATGCGGCTTCAGCGATGGAATAGTCGGTATCGGCGTTCATCTGTTTGTTTTTAATCAGATCGACCAGGAAAGTCAGGCCCGCTTTCGCGCCCGCATTGTCGACGCCCACATCTTTCACATTGTATTTGCCGTCAGCAAATTTGAACGCATACCCGCCGTCAGCAGCGATAAGCGGCCAGGTGAAATACGGCTCTTGCAGGTTAAACATCAGCGCGCTCTTACCTTTCGCTTTCAGCGTTTTATCCAGCGCCGGGATCTCTTCCCAGGTTTTCGGCGGAGTAGGTACGAGGTCTTTGTTGTAGATAAGCGACAGAGCTTCTACGGCAATCGGATAGGCGATAAGCTTGCCGTTATAGCGTACGGCATCCCAGGTGAAGGGATAGAGTTTGTCCTGGAAGGCTTTATCCGGCGAGATTTCAGCCAGCAGGCCGGATTGCGCGTAGCCGCCAAAACGGTCGTGCGCCCAGAAGATGATATCCGGGCCGTCGCCAGTGGCCGCCACCTGCGGGAATTTTTCTTCCAGTTTATCAGGATGCTCAATGGTCACTTTAATGCCGGTATCTTTCTCGAATTTTTTACCCACTTCAGCGAGGCCGTTATAGCCTTTGTCGCCGTTAATCCAGATAACCAGCTTACCTTCTTCAATCTTGGCGAGAGCCGAGGCGGAAAACATCATCGTCGTCAATGCGGACAGTGCGAAGATGCGTGCGCCAGTTTTGATATTCATATATCCCGTCCTTATGGTTATTACTCGTGGATACGCTCAGGTGGCTTGACGATGCTTAGTCTCCTGGTTTGACAAGCCCTTTCCATCCTCCCCGGCTCTACGCCCCACCGCCTCGTTCTGTGATCTTCGTTACATAAATTTGAGTTATGAGTTACCGCGCACATAAAAGCGCGCCAATTTTTGTCGGTGGCATCACGAAAATAGCCGCCGCGCCCCGCGCCGCCTCGCAGAAGCCCGCTTCTCATCCTCCCGACTCCTCCCCCATAGAAAAGCGCGGGGGTGGAGGATTTGTTACGTGATTGTTTAGCTCATAGTCAGCGCATCTGAATGTTTCTGTTGATGACAGGTTGTAACGAAGGGAGAGGGCATGGCGAGCGTACAGCTACGGAATGTAACGAAAGCCTGGGGCGACGTGGTGGTATCAAAAAATATCAACCTCGACATCCATGAAGGTGAATTCGTGGTCTTTGTCGGACCGTCAGGCTGTGGGAAATCGACCCTGCTGCGCATGATCGCTGGACTGGAAACCATCACCAGCGGCGATTTATTTATTGGTGAAACACGGATGAATGATATCCCGCCCGCTGAACGCGGCGTGGGCATGGTGTTTCAGTCCTATGCGCTTTATCCCCATCTCTCCGTTGCCGAAAACATGTCGTTCGGTCTCAAGCTGGCAGGGGCCAAAAAAGAGGTTATGAAACAGAGCGTGAATCAGGTTGCGGAAGTGCTTCAGCTCGCGCACCTGTTAGATCGTAAGCCGAAAGCGCTGTCCGGCGGCCAGCGTCAGCGCGTGGCAATCGGCCGTACGCTGGTGGCGGAACCGCGCGTATTCCTGCTTGATGAACCGCTCTCCAACCTTGATGCAGCGCTGCGCGTGCAAATGCGTATTGAGATTTCCCGTCTGCACAAGCGTCTGGGCCGCACGATGATTTACGTTACCCACGATCAGGTCGAAGCGATGACGCTGGCTGACAAAATCGTGGTGCTGGATGCCGGTCGCGTAGCGCAGGTCGGTAAGCCGCTGGAACTGTATCACTATCCGGCTGACCGTTTTGTCGCGGGCTTTATCGGCTCGCCGAAAATGAATTTCTTACCGGTGAAGGTGACGGCTACCGCTATCGATCAGGTTCAGGTTGAACTGCCGAACCGTCAGCACGTCTGGCTGCCGGTGGACAGCGCCAGTGTTCAGGTGGGCGCCAATATGTCACTCGGTATTCGTCCTGAACATCTGCTGCCAAGCGATATCGCCGACGTCACGCTGGAAGGCGTGGTTCAGGTTGTCGAGCAGCTGGGACACGAAACACAAATTCATATCCAAATCCCCGCCATCCGTCAGAACCTGGTGTACCGCCAGAATGACGTGGTGTTGGTAGAAGAGGGTGCCACATTCGCCATCGGCCTGCCGCCGGAGCGTTGCCATCTGTTTCGCGAAGATGGCACTGCATGTCGACGGTTGCATAAAGAGCCAGGCGTTTAAGCATTCCCATTAAATGCGCAAAGGCTGAGAAGACCGATGCGTAATAAAAGAAAAGCAATGATCTCAGGAGATAGAATAATGACTACTCTGCGCAAACTTCCACTGGCGATCGCCATTACCGCGGGCATTCTCTCTGCCCACGCAGGCGCCGTCGATTTTCATGGCTACGCGCGTTCCGGCATTGGCTGGACCGGCAGCGGCGGCGAACAACAATGTTTCCAGGCAACGGGCGCACAAAGTAAATACCGTCTGGGTAACGAGTGTGAAACCTACGCTGAAATCAAACTCGGTCAGGAAGTGTGGAAAGAGGGCGATAAGAGCTTCTACTTCGACACTAACGTCGCCTACTCCGTCGCGCAGCAGAATGACTGGGAAGCCACCGATCCGGCTTTCCGCGAAGCCAACGTGCAGGGTAAAAACCTGATTGATGCGCTACCAGGCTCTACTATCTGGGCCGGTAAGCGTTTCTATCAGCGTCATGACGTTCACATGATCGACTTCTACTACTGGGATATTTCCGGTCCGGGCGCGGGTATCGAAAACATCGACCTCGGCTTTGGTAAGCTCTCTCTGGCCGCTACCCGTTCTCAGGAAGCGGGCGGTTCGACCTCCTTTAGCAGCAACCACATTTATGACGCCACGAAAGACACCGCCAACGACGTATATGACGTGCGTTTAGCCGGTCTGGAAACTAACCCGGACGGGATGCTGGAATTAGGTGTGGACTATGGCCGTGCCAACACCACTGATGATTACCGCCTGTCTAACGACGCATCAAAAGACGGCTGGTTGTTCACCGCAGAACATACCCAGAGCATGCTGAAAGGCTTTAACAAATTCGTGGTTCAGTACGGTACTGATGCGATGACCGCGCAGGGTAAAGGCATTCCGCAAGGCTCCTGGACTGATAACGATATCGCCGTTGACCGTAACGTCAACAACGATGGTTCGCTGCTGCGTTTACTCGATCACGGTGCAATCACGCTCGCCGAAAAATGGGACCTGATGTACGTGGGTATGTACCAGAAGTTGGATCGCGATGACGACCGTGGTACTGACTGGTACACCGTCGGCGTACGTCCAATGTACAAATGGACGCCGATCATGAGCACCCTGCTGGAAGTTGGCTACGACAACGTGAAATCGCAGCAAACCGGCGATCGTAACAGCCAGTACAAAATCACCCTTGCGCAACAATGGCAGGCAGGCGACAGCATCTGGTCCCGTCCGGCGCTGCGCGTCTTCGCAACCTATGCGAAATGGGATGAAAAATGGGGTTACGTGAAAAGCAACACCGGCGCAATTGGCCGCTCTGCCATCAGCGACTCTACCGGTAACGGTCAGTTCTCCAATAGCCGCGGCGACAGCGATGAATTCAGCTTCGGCGCACAGATGGAAATCTGGTGGTAATAGCCGTATTGATGTTGTGAACGAAAGAGAGGCGCAAGCCTCTCTGTTTCTAAGGGGTGACGCGCTATTGCCTGGCCACCGTCACACCTGAGTACTTTGAGGTGATAACAATGAAAATGAATAAAAGTCTCGTTGCGCTCTGCCTGACGGCAGGATTACTGGCTGCGGCGCCGGCAGTCAGCCTGGCCGAGGTCAATTATGTCCCACAAAATACCGCCGCTGCCCCGGCGATCCCGGCTGCAGCTCTGCAGCAACTCACCTGGACGCCGGTTGATCCGTCGAAACAGCAAACCTCTTCCACTGCGTCCGTTGGACAACGCCTTGAGGTTCCGGGTATTACCGGCCCGGTCATCGCTTACAGCGTGCCCGCCAATATTGGCGAGCTGACCCTGACGCTGACCAGCGAAGTGAATAAACAAACCAGCGTTTACGCGCCAAATGTGCTGATCCTCGATCAGAACCTGACGCCGTCTGCCTTTTTCCCCAGCAGCTATTTTACCTATCAGGAACCGGGTGTGATGAGCGCCGACCGTCTTGAAGGTGTGATGCGCCTGACACCTGCCCTGGGGCAGCAGAAAATCTACGTGCTGGTCTTTACCACCGAGAAAGATCTTCAGCAAACGACCACGCTGCTGGACCCGGCGAAAGCCTATGCCAAAGGCATTGGTAATGCGATACCAAATATTCCCGATCCTGTTGCCCGCCATACCACTGAGGGTGTGGTGAAACTGAAAGTCAAAACTAACAGCAGCTCAAGCGTCCTGGTAGGGCCGTTGTTTGGTTCATCCGATCAGGCGTCGGTCACTGTCGGCAATACCGCCGCGCCTGCATATAGCGCACCTGCCGCCGCACCGGTTACCGCCCCGGCACCTGCTGCAAAACGTGAGCCGGTTCTTAATGACACCGAAGCTTACTTTAATCAGGCTATTAAACAGGCTGTAGATAAAGGCGATGTCGATAAGGCATTGAAATTACTTAACGAAGCAGAGCGTCTGGGGTCAACTTCAGCGCGTTCCACCTTTATCAGCAGTGTAAAAGGCAAGGGATGAGTGTTATCCCGCAATGCTGATGTTTAGGCTTAGCCTTTCGGTGCGTCCTTCGGGGCGCACTTTTTTTATCACTCTGCGCTGTGTTACGTATCTGTTGCGCTTTTGCATCTAACCCGCTCCTCATCACACTTTTCTGCGTTACAATGCTGTCAGACTTTGTACCGGAGAAACAGCATGTCACATCCTGCGCTAACGCAACTGCGTGCGCTGCGCTATCTTGATCCTGTCCCCGCACTCAATCCCGCGCTGCGTGAGTGGTTATTGCTGGAGGATTCAATGACCAAACGATTTGAGCAGCAGGGAAAAAAGATCAGCATTATGCTGATGCGTGAGGCGTTTGTGGATCGGCACGAGATCGGCGAAGAACGTGCATTTTTACCAGATGAATCGCGCTACTGGCTGCGGGAGATTATTCTCTGTGCCGATGATGAGCCGTGGCTGGCGGGCCGTACTGTTGTGCCGGAATCGACACTAAACGGTCCTGAGCTGGCATTACAAACGCTGGGCAAAACGCCGCTGGGGCGCTATCTATTTACCTCATCAACGTTAACCCGGGATTTTATTGAACCAGGCACTATTGACGATTTGTGGGGGCGGCGTTCGCGGCTGCGCCTTAATGGAAAACCGTTGCTACTGACCGAACTTTTTTTACCGGCATCACCGATTTATCAGAAGGAAGAGAAAAATGGAGTGGAGTCTGACGCAGAATAAGCTGTTGGCGTATCACCGCCTGATGCGTACCGACAAACCTATCGGCGCGCTGCTGCTGCTGTGGCCAACGCTATGGGCGCTGTGGGTGGCGACGCCGGGCCTGCCGCCGCTGTGGATCCTCGCCGTATTTGTCGCGGGCGTCTGGCTAATGCGCGCGGCAGGGTGTGTGATTAATGATTATGCCGATCGTAAAATAGACGGCCATGTAAAGCGGACCGCCAATCGACCTTTGCCCAGCGGGGCGGTGAGCGGCAAAGAAGCGCGTACGCTGTTTGCGATCCTCGTGTTGTGCTCCTTTTTGCTGGTACTCACGCTAAACCGGATGACGATCCTGCTTTCTGTCGCTGCGCTGCTGCTGGCGTGGATCTATCCTTTTATGAAGCGCTACACCCACTTGCCTCAGGTGGTGCTGGGTGCCGCGTTTGGCTGGTCGATCCCGATGGCGTTTGCTGCCGTAAGCGAAACGCTCCCGCTCAGCTGCTGGCTACTGTTTTTCTGCAACATTTTATGGGCCGTAGCGTATGACACACAATATGCGATGGTCGATCGTGATGACGACCTGAAGATCGGCGTGAAGTCGACGGCGATCCTTTTCGGGCAATACGATCGTGTGATTATCGGTATTTTGCAGGTGGCGGTGCTGGGATTAATGGCCGCTATCGGCTGGCTGAACGGGCTGGGCAGCGCATTTTATGCGGCTGTGGCGGTAGTGGGGATACTGTTTATCTATCAGCAGACGCTAATTTTCCATCGTCAGCGCGACGCCTGTTTTAAAGCGTTTATGAACAATAATTATGTCGGACTGGCGCTGTTTGTCGGACTGGCGATAAGTTACTGGCCATTCTGATAGTGCTTACTCTGTTCGCCTGACCCGGGGATAATTCACAGGCTGTGCAAGCGTAGCGCTGCCGGGCATAACGATGATGTGGCTTAATGCCGGATGAAGATCCTCATCCGGCATTTTTATTTACTCGCCCTGCGCTGCGCTCTCAATGGTTAAGCGGACGTCAGACGTAATTAACTCAGCCAGCATTTGATAAACCTTCATGGTTTCTGCCGGTTCGGCATCGCCGGTGTCGCTGATATATCCTTCATCGCGTAACGTGAGAACCAGAGAACTGAACACCGCTTTGTCGAAGAACTCCGGCGCGTTAATCCCGTGCAAAACCGACAGGCGCTGCGCCACGGTGCGGCTCTCTTTCTCAAGCGTACCGCGGTTTATGGATGGATTCGCGCTCAGCAGCCAGAAGGTGATGGCATAGCGCTGGAGCGTTTCGCGCGCGCCTGCGGCCAGCAGTTGTAACGTCCGCGAACGCGACGGATCAACACACAATCCGTTCTCGTTCAGGCTAATCAAGCCCTGGCGCGCCAGCTCTTCTGTCAGCGCATCAATCACGCAGGCTATCTCACCGGTTTCCCAGCGCAGGAACAGTTCGGCTTTCAGCATCGGATAAAGCAACTCCACATGCTCAAGCAGCGCCTCCCGCGAAATCTGCCGATGCTGGGTGACGATAGCGGCAATTAACGACGGTAACATCAGCATATGCGTGATGTTATTGCGATAATAGGTCATCAGCACCGCCTGCTCGCGTGGCAGAACGATGATATCGCCGATGGTGTCTTTATCGACCTGAAACTTGTTCATCTGCAACGCATGTTCGATCAGCGCATTTGCCGTCGCGGCAGGCGCAGTGGCATCCGGCGCGTAGGGAACATTGCGCAACAGTCCAAGATAACAATCCAGCTGCTGAGTCAGCTGCTCGCGGGTCAGAGAGCGCTGACGGGATGCCAGCAGCGCGGTGCAACACAGGTTCATGGCGTTAGCTGCGCCTGCATTGTTAATACGCACCATAAGCTCGGCGGCCATGCGATTTACCGTAGGTGTCAGCCAGGCCGGACGGACGGCTTCAATCGGATCGATGGACTCACGCCACTCAGGAACGTGATGATTAAGATAGGTCATCAGCGGCATGGGTTCGCCAAAGTTGACATAGCCCTGACCCAAATTGCGCAGCTTGCTTAAGCCCCGCATCATTTGCAGCAGATTTTCTTTCTCTTTCGTCGCGCCGCGCAGCTCTTTGGCGTAGGTACCGACTTCCATCACATGCTCATAGCCGATGTAAATCGGCACGAGGGTAATTGGACGCGTACCGCCGCGCAGCATGGCCTGAATGGTCATCGACAGCGTACCGGTTTTAGGATCCAGCAAACGGCCGGTACGTGAGCGCCCACCTTCAACGAAATACTCTACTGAATAGCCACGGCTGAACAGCTCGCCGAGATACTCGCGGAATACCGTTGAATAGAGCTTGTTGCCTTTGAAGGTGCGGCGAATAAAGAAGGCACCGAGACGGCGGAAAATCGGTCCGGCAGGCCAAAAGTTCAGGTTGATGCCCGCAGCGATGTGCGGCGGCACCAGGCCCTGATGATAGAGCACATACGACAGCAGCATGTAGTCCATATGGCTGCGGTGGCAGGGTACATACACGATCTCGTGGCCGTCATGCGCCAGTTGCCGCACGCGTTCGGCGTTATGCACGTTAATCCCCTGATACAAACGGTTCCAGGTAAAGCCCAGAATACGGTCGGTCAGGCGGATCATCTCATAGGAAAAGTTAGCGGCAATTTCTTCCATCAGTGCAATGGCGTTTTGCTGCGCCTTTTCATGGGAGATTTTTTTGCTGCGCGCTTCATCTTCTACCGCACGGGCAATGGCTTTGGAGGCCAGTAGCTTATTAAACAGATCCTGACGGGCAGGCAGACGCGGTCCGACGGCAGCCAGACGCTGACGCGCGAAATGCATACGCGCAACACGCGCCAGCTTTTGCGCAATGATTTTATCCGTGCCGTGTTCGTCGGCCATGCGGCGCAGCGAAACGGACGGCGAAAAACGGACGAAACTGTCGCGGCCAAGCCAGGAAACAGCGAAGAACTTTTGCACGCCGTTAAGCATTTTTAGCGGCGGATTAACTTCACCTTTTTCACGCCCCGGCGACCGACCGAACATGATGGAAACAGGGACCATTTGTACGTCGAGAAGTGGATTACTGCGATGCAGATCCAAATAGTCGTGGAAGAGTTTGATAGACTCTTCTTTCGGCGTGTAGTACCGGAACACACGTGGGCCGCCATGAATAAATACATAACGCGGCAGCAGGGTGCCGTCGATCTCCAGAGGCTCCAGAGGGTCGGGCAGATCGTGCGCCAGACACTGCTCGCGTAGGGTCAGCAGGTCCGCTTTTGAGTTGTACGGCAATACGTACATAATAGGGCGGGACGAGTCCAGGCCCAGTTCCTGCGCGGGTTGCGCCGGAATAGATTTGCTCTTTACCAATACGCTTAATGGTAAATTCAGTAATTTGTAGTAAATTCGTGGCCAGCCAGACATAAACGATGTGAAGCCTCTGGTTAATCATGCAAATGCGCTGCAAGGATATCAGAAAGTGAACCGATTTTCTGAGCTTACGCAGGATGCGCGCTATATCATTGACGCTAATAATGTAAAAAGGTTCTTTTAATGGCCAATAATACCACCGGTTTGACCCGGATCATCAATGCAGCGGGTTATTCCTGGAAAGGATTTCGTGCAGCATGGATCAACGAAGCTGCTTTTCGCCAGGAAGGTGTTGCTGCTCTTGCAGCCATTATCCTCGCATGTTGGCTTGATGTAGATGCCATTACTCGCGTGCTGTTAATCGGTTCGGTGCTGCTGGTCATGATTGTCGAGATTTTAAACAGCGCAATCGAGGCGGTTGTCGACCGGATTGGTACGGAACGGCATGAGCTTTCAGGCCGGGCTAAGGACATGGGATCGGCGGCGGTACTGCTGTCAATCGTTGTCGCACTCATTACCTGGGCGACATTATTGTGGTCGCATTATCGTTAAAGGTCGCAAAAGTAGAAAAGTCTCTGCTTTTTCGCCCCGATAATGGTTTCAAAATCGCCGTTAACTGTATATACTCACAGCACAACTGTATATACACCCAGGGGGCGGAATGAAAGCGTTAACGGCCAGGCAGCAAGAGGTGTTCGATCTCATTCGGGACCACATCAGCCAGACAGGCATGCCACCAACGCGTGCGGAAATTGCGCAACGTTTGGGGTTCCGTTCCCCAAATGCGGCTGAAGAACACCTTAAAGCACTGGCGCGCAAAGGGGTGATTGAAATCGTCACCGGCGCATCACGCGGTATTCGCCTGTTGCTGCAGGAAGAAGAAGGTTTACCTCTCATTGGCCGCGTTGCCGCCGGTGAGCCGCTGCTGGCACAGCAGCATATTGAAAGTCATTATCAGGTCGATCCCCTGCTGTTTAAACCGAGCGCTGATTTTCTGCTGCGCGTTAGCGGTATGTCGATGAAAGATATTGGCATCATGGACGGCGATTTACTGGCCGTGCATAAAACGCAGGACGTGCATAATGGCCAGGTTGTCGTGGCACGCATTGATGAAGAAGTTACCGTTAAACGTTTGAAAAAACAGGGTAACGTCGTTGAGTTGCTGCCTGAAAATAGCGATTTTTCACCCATTGTGGTTGACTTGCGCAAGCAAAGCTTCTCCATTGAGGGTCTGGCTGTAGGCGTAATCCGCAACGGCGAATGGCTGTAAGCACGAATCGAATTCTGCGGTGCCCCGGGTGCCGCAGACATATCTCTTTCCTTTGCAGAAATCCTCAACCTCTTCTCACCTCGCAGGGTTAAATATTCTTAATTTGCCGCAGGGTGCAGGATCGTCTCCTATACTTATTCATACGTTCAGCAGAAAGATACGCTTTCTGAGCGACAAAGTTCACATGTTTTGTACCCCAAAAAGAGGACATAATTATGAATAAAGACGAAGTCGGCGGTAACTGGAAACAGTTCAAAGGTAAAGCGAAAGAAAAATGGGGTAAACTGACTGACGATGATATGACTGTCATCGAAGGTAAACGCGATCAGCTCGTGGGTAAAATCCAGGAACGTTATGGTTATGAGAAAGACCAGGCGGAAACTGAAGTAAAAGACTGGGAAACCCGCAACGAGTATCGCTGGTAAGAGTAAACTCAGCTAACCCCTGAGAAGACCTACCCCCCTGAAAGGCCGCGCCGTAGCTAGCGCGGCTTTTTCTTGCTCTGAATAGAATGATCGTGATGGCACTCGCCCGGATGGCGACATGCCTCGACTTCAGCACACCCGGCGCACAGACCGTGTGCTTCTATCACGTTATGCCGCAGGGCAAAACCCATTCTGGCTGCCAGAGCATGCATAATATCTTCCACGCCTTCTGCCCCTTCTTCTTTAACCACGCCACAGCGGTCGCAGATAAACATGGCCGAAGTATGCGTATGCTCAAAGAGGTGACACAACACGTAGCTGTTAGTGGATTCCACTTTGTGTACAAAACCCTGCTCAAGTAAGAACTCAAGCGCGCGATAAACTGTCGGCGGCTTAGCCTGAGGCTCTTTATCGCGTAGCAGATCGAGCAAATCATACGCGCTAATAGCACCCTGTTGCAGGCTCATTAAGCGCAGGACCTCAAGGCGCTGTGGGGTCAGGCGCACATTGCGTTGCACGCAGAGCTTTTCAGCCTGCGCTAACAGCTCCTGCGAAGTGATCTTGTCCATAGCATCCTCAAAGGGGAAAAACAGAGAGATAGTTTACCATGTTCTACCGTGTGCATGTTCAATATAGAAAAGGTAGTACCAGATAAGCATTAAACACAGGAAGTGCATGTACCAGGTACATTTTATGTGCTATTTTATGTACACGGTACACACAAAGCATCTGTGCATAAAACTAACATCAGGGACTAAGATGTTTACCTTTATTGAGCTTCATGGATTCAGTAAGCGAAGAAAAACGCTTTTACCAGATGAAGAGTTTCGTGAATTCCAGGAGCTTCTGATTGAAGATCCCGAAACGGGAGACATTATTATCGGAACTGGTGGATTTCGTAAAATCCGCTGGAGTCGACCAGGAATGGGAAAACGCGGCGGTGTACGCGTTATTTATTATGCAATTACACATAGGGGACGAATTTATCTGGCGTTAATTTATTCTAAAAATGAGCAAGATGACTTGACCGAGGATCAAAAGAAGGCGCTAAAACACTTATCTGACATGTTGGTTTAATGCTGATGACCTATAACTTTTTATCAAGCAACTAGTCCGATGCGGCGCAATGAGAGTGAGGAGATACTGATGGAAGATAAGTTATTTGCCGATCTGCTGGCGAGTGCAGAACAGATGGTCAGAATTGAAAAGGGTGAACAGACCCCTGAGCCTGATTATGTTCATACATTTACCGCTATCGACGTTAAAGCCATACGCGAAACCACTGGATTAAAACAACAAGATTTTGCGATGGCCGTCGGGGTAAGTTACGATCTGGTGAAAAGTTGGGAAACTCAACGCCGACAGCCTACTGGTGCGCCCAGAAAACTGCTACTGCTGCTAAAAATGAATCCTTTCATCATCGACCAGCTTAAAGCCATTTAATCATTTCAGCTGGCCTTCGAAAGCGGCCAGCGCGAAACACCGTCTCTGTGATATAGTAGACGGCTCGACCTGTAACACGACGCTTCGCTGTTCAGGCTTATCAAAACTCTGCCAGTGATCTCAAAATGCACCTGAATCCTAATCCGAATCAAGCCTGTGAATTTCCTGCACATCGCTTCTCTATTGCACCGATGCTCGACTGGACGGACAGGCACTGCCGCTATTTTCTGCGACTGCTGTCCCGGCAGACGTTGCTGTATACCGAAATGGTCACTACCGGCGCCATTATTCACGGCAAAGGCGATTACCTGGCCTACAGCGAAGAGGAACATCCGCTGGCGCTCCAGCTGGGCGGCAGCGATCCGGCGGCGCTGGCACAGTGTGCAAAGCTTGCAGAAGCGCGCGGCTATGATGAAATCAATCTTAACGTTGGTTGTCCTTCGGATCGGGTACAAAATGGCATGTTTGGTGCCTGCCTGATGGGCAATGCGGCGCTGGTAGCGGATTGTGTCAAAGCGATGCGCGACGTGGTGTCTATACCGGTTACGGTGAAAACACGTATTGGCATTGACGATCAGGATAGCTATGAATTCCTGTGCCAGTTTATTGATACTGTCTCCGGCAGGGGTGAATGTGAGATGTTTATCATTCACGCCCGTAAAGCCTGGCTTTCCGGCCTCAGTCCAAAAGAAAACCGTGAGATCCCACCGCTGGATTACCCGCGCGTTTATCAGCTTAAGCGCGATTTCCCGCACCTGACGATGGCCATTAACGGCGGCATTAAGTCGCTGGAAGAGGCTAAAGCGCATCTTCAGCATATGGACGGCGTTATGATCGGGCGCGAGGCGTACCAGAATCCGGGCATCCTCACGTCAGTAGACCGGGAAATTTTTAACGCTGTGGGAGCGGATACCGATCCGGTTGCTACCGTCCGCGCCATGTACCCCTATATTGAACGCGAGCTTAGTCAGGGAACCTGGCTTGGGCATATCACACGTCATATGCTGGGACTGTTTCAGGGCATTCCCGGTGCCCGCCAGTGGCGTCGTTATCTGAGTGAAAATGCGCATAAAGCGGGAGCTGACATTGAGGTGTTAGAACAGGCGTTAAGACTGGTCGCCGACAAGCGTTAACCTTCACTAAAATATCGTCAATTTCACCACGCCTCGCACCTTTTCGCGGGGCGTTTTGCTATAAAATCAATGTGTTAAATCTGGCATGATTTTTGTATATATTCAACCAGAGGCTCAATTTTTGGAGGGATAATGATGCTGGAAATACTGTTTATTATCGGCTTTTTCGTGGTGCTGTTAATGACCGGCGTTTCGCTACTGGGCATCATCGCCGCGCTATTTGTCGCGACGATGCTGATGTTTGTCGGAGGGCTATTCGCGCTGGTGATTAAACTGCTTCCGTGGCTGCTACTGGCCGTAGCGATAGTGTGGGTAGTTCGACTGATAAAAACGCCAAAATTACCGAAATATCAGTGCAATAAACGTTCTCGTTACTAAGGAATGTGCAGGGGATCACAACCCCAGCACTTTTGCCCAGAATCGCGTAGGATTTGCCTGCTAAATCTGTCATTATTATCCGACTAACGAATTCATCGAGCTGTACCCTACATACGGCCGAACAAAAAAAGTAAGGGCTTCCGTTGTGGAAGCCCTAAACTTTTCAGGGGATCAGCAGGCTTGAACCCTGCGTCGCCCGGCTTTCCAGCGTTTCATGCGCTTTCTGCGCATCCGTTAACGCAAATTTCTGTCCTTCTGCAACATCCACGTTAATCACCCCGCTGGCGATCAGCGAAAACAGTTCATTACTGGCTTCCGTCAGTTCTTCGCGGTTGGTGATATAGCCCTGAAGTGAAGGGCGGGTCGCAAAAAGCGAGCCTTTCTGATTAAGAATGCCGAGATTCACGCCGGTGACAGGACCAGATGAATTACCAAAGCTGACCATCAGGCCATGACGCTGGAGGCAGTCCAGCGAAGATTCCCAGGTATCTTTACCGACAGAATCGTATACCACCCGGACCTTCTTACCGTCAGTGAGTTCTTTTACGCGCTCAACGAGGTTCTCTTCACGATAGTTAATGATCTGCCAGGCACCGGCCTGTTTCGCACGCTGCGCTTTTTCAGCGGAGCCAACGGTGCCAATAAGTTTTGCACCCAGCGCTTTTGCCCACTGGCAGGCAATAAGCCCTACACCGCCGGCAGCGGCGTGAAACAGAAAAATTTCTTCCGGTTTGATTTCATATGTTTTGCGCAGCAGATAAAAAACGGTCAGCCCCTTAAGAAAGGAGGCGGCAGCCTGCTCGAAGGAGATGGCATCCGGCAGGATCGCCGCTTTATCCGCAGGAACGTTATGCACTGAGCTGTAAGCGCCGAGTGCGGACTGGGCATAGACCACACGATCGCCGGGCTTGATATCAGTCACGCCACGGCCCACTTTACTCACCACGCCTGCCGCCTCAGTGCCTAAGCCGCTGGGCAGCGTCGGCGGTGGATACAGTCCGCTGCGAACATAGGTATCAATGTAATTAATCCCGATCGCCTTATTCTCAACCTGAATCTCATTTTCTGCCGGATCGACTGGCGTAAACTCTACCGCCTGCAACACTTCCGGTCCGCCGTGCTGACTAAATTCAATGCGTGTTGCCATGCTTCCTCCTGAACAATGTGATAATCTTTCGACCCATTCATTATCTCGGTAACTCCATTCACTATGGCAGGAAATAAACCCTTCAACAAACAGACTGAACCTCGCGACCCGCAGGTCGCCGGGCTTAAAATGCCACCGCACTCGATTGAAGCGGAACAGTCGGTGTTGGGTGGTTTGATGCTGGATAACGAACGCTGGGACGATGTGGCCGAACGTGTGGTAGCGGACGACTTCTATACCCGGCCGCACCGGCACATCTTTACCGAAATGCACCGTTTGCAGGAGATGGGAAAACCCATCGACCTGATTACCCTTGCTGAGTCGCTTGAGCAGCAGGGGCAACTGGACAGCGTAGGCGGTTTTGCCTACCTGGCGGAATTGTCTAAAAATACGCCAAGTGCGGCTAACATCAGCGCCTATGCGGATATCGTGCGCGAACGTGCCGTGGTTCGCGACATGATTTCGGTGGCCAATGAAATCGCCGATGCAGGCTACGATCCGCAGGGTCGCAGTAGCGATGAGTTGCTCGATCTCGCTGAATCCCGTGTCTTTCAGATTGCCGAAAATCGCGCTAATAAAGAGGAAGGGCCGAAGAGTATCGATCAGATCCTCGACGCCACCATTGCGCGCATCGAAACGCTATTTCAGCAGCCGCACGATGGCGTGACCGGCGTGGATACCGGTTATCAGGATTTAAATAAGAAAACCGCAGGTTTACAGCGTTCAGATTTGATTATTGTCGCCGCCCGTCCCTCAATGGGTAAGACCACTTTCGCGATGAACCTTTGCGAAAATGCGGCGATGTTGCAGGATAAACCGGTATTAATCTTCAGTCTGGAGATGCCCGGTGAACAGATCATGATGCGTATGCTGGCCTCGCTCTCGCGGGTGGATCAGACGCGTATTCGTACCGGCCAGCTCGATGACGAAGACTGGGCGCGCATTTCCGGCACTATGGGTATCCTGCTTGAAAAGCGCAATATGTATATTGATGACTCTTCCGGCCTGACTCCGACCGAAGTCCGCTCCCGCGCGCGGCGTATTTTCCGCGAGCACGGCGGGCTAAGTTTGATCATGATCGACTATCTCCAGCTGATGCGCGTTCCGTCGCTCTCCGATAACCGTACGCTGGAGATCGCTGAAATCTCCCGCTCGCTGAAAGCCCTGGCAAAAGAGCTACAGGTGCCGGTGGTGGCGCTGTCACAGCTGAACCGTTCGCTTGAACAGCGCGCCGATAAACGTCCGGTTAACTCCGATCTGCGTGAGTCCGGCTCCATTGAGCAGGATGCCGACTTAATCATGTTTATCTATCGTGACGAGGTTTATCACGAGAACAGCGACTTAAAGGGCATTGCCGAAATCATTCTCGGCAAGCAGCGTAACGGCCCCATCGGGACGGTGCGCCTGACCTTTAACGGCCAGTGGTCGCGTTTTGATAATTACGCCGGACCGCAGTACGACGACGAATAATTTAGCGCGTAAAAGCACACATTTATCAAGGAATATATATGCAAGCGGCAACTGTTGTGATTAACCGCCGCGCTCTGCGACACAACTTGCAACGTTTGCGCGAACTGGCTCCGGCCAGCAAGCTGGTTGCGGTGGTGAAAGCGAACGCCTACGGACACGGTCTTCTGGAGACCGCGCGAACGCTTCCCGACGCTGACGCTTTCGGCGTTGCGCGTCTTGAAGAGGCCCTGCGACTGCGGGCAGGAGGAATTACTCAGCCTGTCCTGCTGCTTGAAGGCTTTTTCAATGCTGCCGATTTACCGACGATTGCCGCGCAGCATCTGCATACGGCTGTCCATAATCCAGAACAGCTTGAGGCGCTGGAGCAGGCCGAACTGAGTGAACCGGTCACCGTATGGATGAAGCTTGATACCGGAATGCACCGCCTGGGCGTGCGCCCGGAAGAAGCCGACGCGTTTTACCAGCGACTGACGCAATGTAAAAACGTACGCCAGCCGGTCAATGTGGTCAGCCATTTCGCACGGGCCGATGAGCCAGAATGTGGCGCGACGGAAAGGCAGCTTGATATCTTTAATACCTTTTGTGACGGTAAACCGGGCCAGCGGTCTATCGCGGCGTCGGGCGGCATTTTGCTATGGCCGCAGGCGCATTTTGACTGGGTACGACCCGGAATTATTCTTTATGGCGTCTCGCCGCTGGAGCAAAAACCCTGGGGGCCGGATTTTGGTTTCCAGCCGGTGATGTCGCTGACGTCCAGCCTGATTGCCGTGCGTGAGCACAAAGCCGGGGAGCCGGTTGGTTATGGCGGCACCTGGATCAGTAATCGCAATACCCGTCTCGGGGTGGTCGCAATGGGGTATGGCGACGGTTACCCGCGTGTTGCACCATCGGGCACGCCGGTGCTGATTAACGGTCGCGAAGTGCCGATTGTCGGGCGTGTTGCCATGGATATGATCTGCGTGGATTTAGGTCCCGACGCTACCGAACGCGCTGGCGATCCGGTGATTATGTGGGGCGATGGTTTACCTGTTGAACGCATTGCTGAAATTACGAAAGTAAGTGCTTACGAACTTATTACGCGCCTGACCTCGCGGGTGGCAATGCATTATATCGATTAATCCTGGTTTTCCAGGGAGGCCAGTATGTCTGCGTCAGAAATTGCCGCCTGTCTCAGCTACGCCATTTCAGTGTGGCTGGCAGCACGTAATAGTATGCACACCTGGTGGACAGGGATTATTGGCAGCGTTTTATACGGCTGGGTATTCTGGTCAGTACAGCTTTACGCCGACGTCACGCTCCAGGTTTTTTTTGTGATTGCCAGCATTTCCGGCTGGTGGCACTGGCTGAAGGGCAATGGTGGCGCCGTCCTCCCTATTCGTAAAACCCGGGCGGGACATCTTTTCCTGCTATTGGGTGGTGCGGTGCTGGTGGCCACAGGTTATGGCCTGCTACTGCATACCTTTACTAACGCCTGGTCACCGTGGCTGGATTCACTAGTCCTGACGTTCAGCGTGCTGGCCCAATTTATGTTGATGGGGCGACGCCTGGAAAACTGGTATGTCTGGCTGGCGGTTAATACCCTTGCCGTGCCGCTGTATGCATACCGGGGCCTGAGCCTGACAGCAGGACTGTATCTCATTTTCTGGTTTAATGCCTGGCACGGACTGTGGAAATGGCGCAAAGAGCTGCGCGCGCAATGAAACGTTTTTCAACTGGCCTTATCGTCGGCAAGTTTGCCCCTTTGCACTGCGGACATGAAACGCTGATCAACACAGCGCTGACACAGTGTGAAACGCTCCTGCTGCTAAGTTATTCCGTGCCTGAACTGCCGGGCTGCGAGCCACAGAAACGGCTGCGCTGGATGCAGCAGCGCTTTCCGCAGTGTCACTCCGTAGTCCTCACGCCTGAGCGGGTAAAGCAGTGGCAATTGCCCGACATTCCGCATAATGACGCCCCGGCGGATACCCATCGTCACTATGTTGCCACCGTCTGCGAGCAGATTTTTCAACAGCGCCCTGAAGCGGTATTTACCGGGGAAGACTATGGTGACGGTTTTGCCGCCGTGCTGAGTGCGCGTTTTGGTCAGCCTGTCACGCACGTCAGGCTACAGCGCGGGACGGCCGCTGACGCCCCTTCCGGAACGCTGATCCGCACCGATGTGCATCGCCATCGTGCATTACTGGCCGATGACGTTTATCGTGATTTTGTATTCCGCATTTGCCTGCTGGGCGGGGAATCTACCGGTAAAAGCACGCTTTCACAGGCGCTGGCGGAAGCGCTGAATACCCGCTATGTTGCCGAATTTGGTCGCGAGTACTGGGAAGAAAAGCAGGGCGAGTTAGGGTATGACGATCTTCTGCATATTGCCCGTACTCAGGCCCTGCGTGAACAGGCTGCGAGCAGCGAACGCTATCTGGTTTGTGATACCTCACCACTAACGACATTGTTTTATACCTTTCATCAGTTCGGCCATGCGCCGCAAGAACTTCACCAGCTTGCTGAGCGGGAGTACTCACTGATTGTGCTGTGCGCAGTGGATTTTGAGTTTGTACAGGACGGTACGCGCCAGGGTGAGGATTTTCGCCGTTTGCAGCAGGCATGGTATGAACATGAATTGACGCGCAGAAACCTGCCGTTTATCCGTGTTCACGGCTCGCTTTCCGCCCGTATTGCTCAAATCCAGGCCCATCTGTCGACGCTTCATTAAACGCTGTTAACTCTTACCAGGCTGGTTTATTGTGTAGATCACTCAGACCGTAAACCTGGAGAACCACCACGTGTTTCAGAAAGTTGACGCCTACGCTGGCGACCCGATTCTCTCCCTGATGGAGCGCTTCAAAGACGATCCTCGCAGCGACAAAATCAACCTCAGCATTGGCCTCTATTACAACGAAGACGGCATTATTCCGCAGCTTAATGCCGTGGCAGAGGCCGAAGCACAGCTTAACGCCAGGCCGCACGGCGCCTCTCTTTATTTGCCGATGGAAGGTCTGAATGCTTACCGGCACACGATTGCACCGCTTCTGTTTGGCGCTGAACATCCGGTCCTGGCGCAAAATCGCGTTGCCACTATCCAGACGCTCGGCGGATCTGGCGCACTGAAAGTCGGCGCCGATTTTCTTAAGCGCTACTTCCCCGATTCCGGCGTCTGGGTTAGCGATCCGACCTGGGATAATCACGTGGCCATTTTCGAGGGCGCAGGTTTCGAGGTAAAAACGTACCCCTGGTTTGACGATAATACCAAAGGCGTTCGCGTCGATGCGTTTATGACGCTGCTTAATACGCTTCCTGCGCAGAGTATTGTCCTGCTCCACCCTTGCTGTCATAACCCGACCGGCTCCGATCTTACCAACGATCAGTGGGATGCGGTGGTCGAGGTACTGAAAACACGCCAGCTGATCCCTTTCCTTGATATTGCCTATCAGGGCTTCGGGGCGGGAATGGAAGAAGATGCATACGCTATCCGCGCGATTGCCAGCGCCGGGCTGCCTGCGCTGGTCAGTAATTCGTTCTCCAAGATTTTTTCACTGTACGGTGAGCGAGTTGGCGGGCTGTCGGTTATTTGTGACGATGCCGATGCGGCATCCCGGGTACTGGGGCAATTAAAGGCGACCGTGCGTCGCAATTACTCCAGCCCGCCTAATTTTGGCGCACAGATCGTGTCGACGGTACTGGGCGATGCGGCGCTTAAAGCCAGCTGGCTGGCAGAGGTTGAAGAGATGCGTCTGCGTATCCTGACGATGCGCCAGACGCTGGTTACCGCGCTAAAAGAGGCCGCGCCGGAACGCAATTTCGACTATCTCTTGCAACAGCGCGGTATGTTCAGCTATACCGGTCTCAGCGAAACTCAGGTTGATCGTCTGCGTGATGAGTTCGGCATATATCTTATCGCCAGCGGCCGGATGTGCGTTGCCGGGCTGAATACGCGTAACGTCCAGCGCGTTGCGCGAGCGTTCGCAGCGGTAATGTAAGCACTTACTTACTATTACTCAGGGTGTGTGGAACTACCCGCCGCAGGCGGATATGCGCACATCCTGAGACGATATGCTGTCTGTCACAAAAGCGGATAAAAACCTTTCAATCATCGCCCTGTGCGGTTAAGGTCTGAAAAAGCGTGCTTAATAGGCGCACATTCGTCGTATAACACACTGATACGTTAGGGAAATGAATGCGTAAGATCATTATGGCGCTCGGTGCCGTCAGCCTGGCATTAGCACTGAACAGCACTGTTGTGGCTCGCGCCTCGACGCCTTCTCCGCAGGATGCAGGTACCAATGTCGCCAGACTGGCTGAACAAGCCGCCATCCATTGGGTCTCCGTGGCACAGATTGAAAATAGCCTGAAAGATCGTCCACCTGAAGCGGTTGGGTTCGATATTGATGATACCGTGCTGTTCTCAAGTCCCGGCTTCTGGCGTGGCAAAGAAATGTATTCGCCAGGCAGTGAAGCGTATCTGCACAACCCGGCCTTCTGGGAAAAGATGAATAACGGCTGGGATGAGTTCAGTATTCCCAAAGAAGTCGCGCGGGCGCTGATCGCCATGCATGTTAAACGCGGCGACCGTATTTATTTTATTACCGGACGCAGCCAGACCCAGACTGAAACGGTGTCCAAAACGCTACAGACCGATTTTGCTATTCCGGCGGAGAATATGAATCCGGTTATTTTTGCCGGCGACAAAGCGGGCCAGAACACCAAAACACAATGGTTAAAAGATAAGCAAATCAAAGTGTTCTACGGTGACTCGGACAATGACATGACTGCCGCGCAGGAGACGGGTGCACGAGCGATCCGCATACTGCGCGCGTCCAACTCAACTTACAAACCTTTGCCGCAGGCAGGTGCGCTGGGCGAAGAAGTTATTGCGAACTCCGAATACTAATTTACGGATCTGATTCGCTGTTTTTTTAAACAAAAAGACGTTACAGGGTTTACCTTTTGGCGTCTTGCTGCACACTTAGAGAGATTCATCTTTCTTACTGGAGCAGCCTATGTGGTATCAGCAGACCCTGACGTTAAACGCGCAGCCGCGTGGATTTCACCTGGTAACGGATGAAATACTGGGGCAACTTCGCGATCTGGCACGCGTTAACGTCGGTTTATTGCATCTGCTGCTTCAGCACACTTCCGCCTCTCTGACCCTGAATGAAAATTGCGATCCGAGCGTACGACGCGACATGGAGCAGCATTTTTTGCGGACCATTCCTGATAACGCACCTTATGAACATGATTATGAAGGTGCAGACGACATGCCTTCGCATATTAAGTCGTCAACGCTGGGGGTATCCTTACTGTTGCCGGTGCAAAATGGGCGCGTACAGCTTGGCACCTGGCAGGGGATCTGGTTAGGGGAGCATCGTATTCACGGCGGTTCGCGTAAAATTATCGCGACTCTGCAAGGAGAATAAGCATGACTGATTCGGAATTACTACACTACTGCATGACGAAGCCTGGCGCAGATCAGAGTTTGCACACCGGCTGGGAAGCTACGCAGATTAAAGTCGCAGATGTCCTGTTCGCGATGGTAAAAATAGTGGAAGATCGACCCGCCGTTTCATTAAAAACTAGTCCGGAACTGGCAGAACTGTTACGTAACGAGCATAAAGATGTTCGACCCAGTAAGCATCTGAACAAAGCGCACTGGAGCACGGTCTATCTTGACGGCACCCTGCCGGATTCACAGATTTATTATCTGGTGGATGCTTCTTATCAGCAGGTCATCAGTACCCTGCCGGAAGAGAAACGTAAACTGCTGCCGCTTTGACTCAGAGGGCGGCAATCAGCGATGCCAGAGTGATATCAATCAAGCGAATCACCACTGACTGGATGCGACTGCGGAGCGGGATTTCCGCATTATTCGCCCGCAGCCGGGCGATGTCGCGCTGCCCCTCCAGCAACACCCGCAGATCGTCGTCGGTGAGCCAGCCGCGTTCTTTTTCACGTAGCGCCAGGACGATTAACGATCCGGCTTTGCGGATGCCTTCATCCTCATCATACATCGCAGTATCCAGCAGCGTGATAAATTCCGCCGCTGCAGCGCCAAATCCAGCTGGTTGAGGGGCATCCGGGGTTAAAAGCGTATTCAGTGAATCGGCCAGAAGCATAGTTTATTTCTCCCCATCGCAGGCAGCACCCGGGCGCAGACATTCGCCCTCAATAGCCAGTTGCCAGGCCATTTGCGCCTGCTGCCCATATAAATGTGTTTGAACCGGTGAAAGAGAATGATTCTGCTGGAGTAATCGCGCATGAAGACGAATATAGGCGTCTTCCAGTAACGTCAGGTTTTCAATCCGCAGCGAGTCATTAAGCAGGGCTGCCTGGATCAACGCATCATCAAACCCCTGGCGTAGTTGGCTATCGTCCTGCGCGATGCGTTCAGCATCTAACGGTGCGACAGCGGCATCCTCCAGGAAGTGCTGCCACGACGTTTGCAGCGCTTTCAATTGCTGATAAGCCTGAGCATTGTATTTATCGGTCAGTGAGCAGGCTGACAGCAGAAAAATGCAGCCGATAACGGCGAACCGGGTATGCCAGTGAGTGCCAGACATGATCGTCTCCAGCGGTAAATGAGTACGGTAATCTCATACCAGCCCGGGAAAAGCGGCAAATCACAAACGCTCATGCGGAAAAAATGAGAAATAATGAGGCGAAATGATGCCGCTTCCTGAACGGGAAGCGGCAGATGAGGCTTACAGCATTGGCTTAAGGAAGCGCGCAGTGTGTGAGGCTTCGCACTCGGCAACCGTTTCTGGCGTGCCGGAGACGAGGATCTCACCGCCGCCGCTGCCGCCTTCCGGACCAAGATCGACAATCCAGTCAGCGGTTTTAACCACATCAAGGTTATGCTCAATCACCACAATGGTGTTGCCCTGATTGCGCAACTGATGCAGAACTTCCAGCAACTGTTGAATATCGGCAAAGTGCAGACCGGTGGTCGGTTCATCCAGAATATATAACGTCTGACCGGTACCGCGTTTTGACAGCTCGCGCGCCAGCTTCACGCGCTGGGCTTCACCGCCGGAAAGCGTGGTCGCCGATTGTCCAAGACGAATGTATGTCAGGCCTACGTCCATTAGCGTTTGCAGCTTACGCGCCAGCGCCGGTACGGCATCGAAAAACTCGCGCGCCTCTTCGATAGTCATATCCAGCACTTCATGGATAGTTTTACCTTTGTACTTCACTTCCAGCGTTTCGCGGTTATAGCGCTTGCCTTTACACTGATCGCACGGAACATAGATGTCCGGCAAAAAGTGCATTTCGACTTTGATCACGCCATCGCCCTGACACGCCTCACAGCGCCCGCCGCGCACGTTAAAGCTGAAGCGTCCCGGCGTGTAGCCGCGCGAGCGCGATTCAGGCACGCCAGCAAACAGTTCACGCACCGGTGTGAAAACGCCTGTGTAGGTCGCCGGGTTAGAACGTGGCGTACGGCCAATAGGACTCTGATCGATATCAATCACTTTATCGAAATGCTCAAGCCCCTGCACATCGCGGTACGGCGCGGGTTCAACAATGGTTGCACCGTTTAGCTGACGTTGTGCAATCGGAAACAGCGTATCGTTGATAAGCGTTGATTTACCGGAGCCGGAAACCCCGGTGATACAGGTGAACAGGCCTACCGGCAGCGTCAGGGTGACATCTTTCAGGTTATTACCACGAGCACCGGTGAGGCGAAGCACTTTCTCTGGATCGGCTTTTACACGCTCTTTTGGTACTTCAATCTTGCGCTGACCGCTCATAAACTGACCGGTTAATGATTCCGGCACCGCCATAATGTCTTTCAGCGAGCCTTCAGCAACCACCTGACCGCCGTGAACACCTGCACCAGGACCAATATCAATGACATGGTCCGCCGCACGGATGGCATCTTCATCATGCTCAACCACAATCACGGTATTACCGAGATCGCGCAGATGGACCAGCGTCCCCAGCAAACGCTCGTTGTCGCGCTGATGCAGGCCGATAGAGGGTTCATCCAGAACATACATTACCCCGACCAAACCTGCGCCAATCTGGCTTGCCAGACGAATACGCTGCGCCTCGCCGCCGGAAAGGGTTTCCGCAGAGCGTGAAAGCGTCAGGTAATTCAGGCCGACGTTTACCAGAAATTTCAGACGATCCCCAATCTCTTTGAGCACTTTTTCAGCAATTTGCGCGCGCTGGCCGGACAGCTTCAGATTATTAAAGAAGTCCATGGCGTGGCCGATGCTCATATCTGAGATGGTCGGCAGCGGCGTGTTTTCAACGAAAACATGGCGCGCTTCGCGGCGCAGGCGCGTTCCTTCGCAGGTTGCACAGGGACGATTACTGATGTATTTCGCCAGTTCCTCGCGCACCGCGCTGGACTCCGTTTCTTTGTAGCGACGCTCCATATTGTGCAGCACGCCTTCAAACGGATGGCGACGGACGGAAGTATCTCCGCGATCGTTCATATATTTGAATTCAATAGACTCTTTGCCGGAACCGAACAGGATGACTTTCTGTACGCTGGCGCTCAGGCTGCCCCAGGGCGCATCGACATCGAACTTATAATGCTCTGCCATTGAGCGCAGCATCTGGAAATAATAGAAGTTGCGGCGATCCCAGCCGCGAATTGCACCCCCTGCCAGAGACAGCTCGGGGTTTTGCAGTACCCGGTCAGGGTCAAAATACTGTTGTACGCCCAGACCATCACAGGTCGGACAGGCCCCTGCCGGGTTGTTAAACGAGAACAGACGCGGTTCAAGCTCGCGCATACTGTAGCCGCAAATCGGGCAGGCAAAGTTGGCAGAGAACAGCAGTTCTTCTGCTTTCGGATCGTCCATATCGGCAACGATTGCCGTACCGCCGGAAAGATCCAGCGCGGTTTCAAAGGATTCAGCCAGACGCTGCGAGAGATCGTCACGCACTTTAAAGCGGTCAATCACCACTTCAATGGTATGTTTCTTTTGCAGTTCGAGCGAGGGCGGATCGGAGAGATCGCAGACTTCGCCGTCAATCCTTGCGCGGATATATCCCTGACTGGCCAGGTTTTCCAGCGTTTTGGTATGCTCGCCCTTACGTTCTTTAATGATCGGGGCCAACAGCATCAGACGTCTGCTTTCTGGCTGTGACAGCACGTTATCAACCATCTGGCTGACCGTTTGTGCGGCCAGCGGCACATCGTGATCCGGACAACGCGGCTCGCCTACGCGGGCAAACAGCAGACGCAGGTAGTCGTGGATTTCAGTAATGGTACCAACGGTAGAACGCGGGTTATGCGACGTTGACTTCTGCTCTATCGAAATCGCAGGTGATAACCCCTCAATATGATCGACATCCGGTTTTTCCATCAGCGACAGAAACTGACGCGCATAGGCAGAAAGGGACTCGACGTAGCGACGTTGCCCTTCAGCGTATAGCGTGTCAAAAGCCAGAGAAGATTTACCAGAACCCGACAGCCCGGTGACGACAATCAGTTTGTCACGAGGGATAACGAGGTTGATGTTCTTTAGATTGTGGGTACGTGCGCCCCGAACTTCTATCTTATCCATTCACCTTTCCCGATAGCCAAATTTGTTTGAAGGACAAACGGCATTTTTGCAACTGAAACGGCTAATTATGACACAAATTAACCTGAATGAATATACAGTATAGGAATGCAACTTCCGCGCGGATGTGCAAAAATGTCGCAGAGAAGTTGTTTAACGGAATACACCTCGCATGTATCAAAGCGCGCACTGGAAATGTTACAATCGCGCGTTTACACTTATTAAGAATCGTTTTCAGGAGACACAATTATGGCCAGCAGAGGCGTAAATAAGGTGATTCTCGTCGGTAATCTGGGGCAGGACCCGGAAGTACGCTACATGCCGAGTGGTGGTGCAGTTGCTAACTTCACGCTGGCTACTTCCGAATCCTGGCGTGATAAGCAGACCGGTGAGACAAAAGAGCAGACTGAATGGCACCGTGTGGTGATGTTTGGCAAACTGGCAGAAGTAGCCGGCGAGTATCTGCGTAAAGGTTCCCAGGTCTACATCGAAGGTCAGTTGCGGACGCGTAAATGGACCGATCAGGGTGGTCAGGAACGCTATACCACTGAGATCAACGTCCCGCAAATCGGCGGCGTGATGCAAATGCTGGGCGGACGTCCTCAGGGCGGCGGCGCGCCGGCAGGCGGCGGCCAGCAGGGCGGTTGGGGTCAACCTCAGCAGCCACAGCAGCAGTCTCAGGGCGGTGGCAGCCAGTTTAGCGGCGGTGGGCAGGCTCGTCCTCAGCAGCAGCAGTCAGCCCCGGCACAGTCTAACGAACCGCCGATGGACTTTGACGACGATATTCCGTTCTAGAGTTGACTTGTGAGTCAGTTGAAAAAAAATAAATATTCAGGCCCCTGATAATTCAGGGGTTTTTCATTTTTACTGTCTGAAAAAAGTGCCAAGTATCAATTGACAATCTTTAGCGACGGCTAGCAACCTGGTTATGTTGCCACGCTTTTTGGATAATCGTGATATCAACTCTGGCAACAGTTTTTGATTAAAAGCTTTTCCTTGTTGATTAACATAAAGCTAAGTCTATAAAAGATTGCCAGCTGATCGGTTAGTGATAGTATAAGAACTAAAGTTTAGCCGATTCTCCCTTTTTTGCTGTGCAGCTAATAATGCATTGGAGGCTAATGTTATGAAGCATTACTCACATCGTTCAGGGTTTGAATTTGAAAGGCAGATGCTGGATGCGCTGGTGGAGGCTCTTGCTGAGGCATTTGGCCCCGAAGCCTCAGTGAGTGATGCTTCATATGAGCTTCATGGGGTAGAGCTTGATGGCATGATCAAGATTGAGACTCCGGGTAAAACCCTATACGTTTTCGTTGAGATCAAAAAGAAGGTTTACCCAAGAGACTTAAGGAATGCTGTTTACCAGCTCCAGAGAAGCATACAAGAAATTCATCATTGTCATGAAGCTATTGGACTGCTCGCGGCAGGCGTATTGAGTCCAGGCGCTAAGCAGGAGCTTAAGGAACAGAATATCGCCTCATTCGAGCTGGGGGGCAGCCTTTATCTAAAGCACGATGGCTGGTTCATCAATATTGAAAAGCCTTCTCATCGTTCTAAAAAGAACACACAGGACATTGACCTTTTCACTGAGGCTCGTGAAAGTGTCATCCATGCGCTTTTGAAGAATAGTCATGGGTGGCTAACTGGTACAGAGTTAGCAGAACAAGCTGAGACTTCCTCGTATACCTGCTCTCTCGTATTGAAGGAGTTGACGTTGCGTGAGTGGGTGGAGTCTACTGGTGGAGGGCCGAACAAGCGCAGAATGCTTACTCGCCCTGGTAAGCTTTTGGACGCCTGGTCTGAACAATGGAAGAAGCGCAAAGACAAGAAGTCGAAGTGGTACACCTTTGTCGAAAATCCCGAGCATCTGCTAACTCACCTTGCGGAACGGATAGATCGTCAGAATGTGGATTACCCGTGGGCGTTGACAGGCGCTGCGGCGGCTAATGTTTACACTCCATTGCTGACCAGTACTGAAGGGGCAGAGATCATAGTACCCAAGGGCTACACAGAGAGGATGGCTAACCTGCTAGACCTGAAACCCGTCAGTAAAGGGGCGAACGTTACGCTCATTGAACGCGAACCTGCGAGCTTACTTTACCGGGATATGCATCTGGGGGACTCTGTCTTTTTCGCAAGCCCTTACATTCTTTATCTGGACTTACTGGATGGGCGAGGCCGCAACAAAGAATTAGCTGACCATCTTAGAAAACGTTTGGAGTCATTATGGCAACAGGACTGAAGCCTCGTACAGCGGCTGGATACGATCAAGATGTCACTTTGGCCTGTGAGAGGACATTGCTCACATTACTAAGCGCCTTTGGGAATCTTAAGGACACCCTGAGACTTGTCGGTGGCCTGGTTCCTCGTTATCTCACGCCAGCGACTCCGCCTGATGTTCCTGTGCATGCGGGAACTTCTGACGTGGACATTGTGTTAAACCTGGAAGTACTGGCTTCTGGCAATGAATATACTAGCCTTGCGCAGCAATTAAAAGCACGGGAATTCACCCGATGGGTCGAAGAGGGAAAGTCTGCATCCTGGCGCTGGCGCCGCAAGGTCAATGACCGCATTGAGGTAGTCGTTGAACTTCTCCGGGATGCTGGCGATGAGGAACCTGGCCGGACCATTAGCGTCGATGGGGAAAAAGTATCGGCACTCACTATCAAACATGCCCGGATTGTTTACGATTGGTATCAGCAGAAAGAAATTTCTGCCCAACTCCTGGACGGTGATGGCTTATCAGTAGATGTCGTGCGATTTGCGGACGTGCCAGCATTTGTCATTTTGAAAGCGCTGGCTCTGGATCAACGCCAGGAGAGGAAGGATGCTGCTGACCTAATCCACGTGATCAGATATTCAGGCTCAATAAAGGAAGTTGCAGCGCTATTCGTTGAACGTATTTGTTCCGGGCAGCACCCAGAAGCTATTCTGGACGGCCTCGCGGCGCTCTCAAGACGCTTTGGGGACGACGAGCATGGCGAAGGCTATGAGAAGGTGGGGGCTGTCGCCTACGCACGCTTCTACGGCGAGGACGACGAAGATGAACTTGTTGGGCGGCAGCGTTTTGCTGCAGGGTTAGTTCAGGGCTTACTGGCTGAAATTAAGAGGCAGCAGGCAATTTAACGAAAACAGAATTGCCCCATGCAAACTTAGTTTTTTGGCTGATCTATCGACTCATTAGTCGCTGACAAAAATGTAATGTTTAACAGGGAATGTTATGAACAATTTTACGAAAAAATGACACTTGAGATATTTTTTTATTGAGACACCCACATTCCTTCACATATAGCCTGTTGTTATTACTGACACATTTAGTCGTAATGCATCAGTAAAGTCTAACCGTTCTAAGAACGTTATATCCCGACCAGCTCCCTTTTTGGGGCTGGTCAGTCTTTCCGGTTATGCATCATTACGTCACAACGACAGGCCACTCTGGCGGCAACTGTCCCATCGTTTCAACCATCACCCCTTTGGCGTTATGCAAAATGGCAGAAATATCCACCATTGAGATCCCCAGCAGGTTCATCGCGAACCAGAAGGCAGCAATCATGCCCAGAAGCGTGCTAATGACTGCTAACCCAACATAATCGCTTTTGCGAAACTGAATGTTTAATGTGCTGGCTAAAAACATCAGCCCGGCGCTTACCAGCGGCCAGCGCATCAACATGACGCTGGTAGTTATGGTCGCCATGAAATCTTATCCTCAGTGTGAATGATGTGCCTTCCATTACCCGTTTGTGAAGAGGCTCAGACGGCTGTCAGGCGAGTGAATTTTATGAAACAGTGTTTCCGCATTACAGGAAGTGTGAACTATATCACATTTGTTGCTTTATTCACCATCTGAGAGGCAGCTATCCTGCATACTGACGCGCAGAAAATGCCGTTTCCTGCGTTGAAACACCGCTATAGTGATAACGGTTCTTGTATAGGCCATTCCAGGCTTTGCAGTTATACTACGCATAAGAATTAAGCTACGATAAACGTTCTGTTCGTGAAAATTTCTATAAAATTCCAGCAATCAGATTAGTGGACGTGAGATTACGTTTTTTGTATGCCTTTAATAGCGCGGTTTTTAATTTTTATTTGGCATTTTTCTGTACACTGTTTTTATGTTTACTGCGACGATATCCATTCCCGGTAATTTAACTAATACTTAATTATTACGTGGTTTATCTTCAGTATAATAAGCGTAAAAGAGAGTACTTGTAATTCAGCGCGGACACTTTTTAAAAGCCAACTGATCAACCAGTTGATGCAGAACTATACAATATGCGCGCAACATCAACACGGCGTTTTCTGTTTTTTTACCCGGTCATGTATGCTTTTTCCTCTCCTTAATAAAAACGTGTTGCCTACTTTAAGTTTGGCTTACGGAAAAATATTATCGTCATAACTAAATATTAGGTTTTTGCGATAAAAAGTCGGTTGCTAATGTCGTATGATTCATGCAACGTAATCACATCTTTAATCAAAGTATCCATTTCGGAGCTCAGGCACATAAAATGCAGGGATATTAGGCTGAGATGAACCATAGCGTGCAACGCAAGGTGCTGAGAGTCCTCGGGATAATCATGGTAGTTTTACTGCCGGTGATGCTTGCGCTATGGTTTGCCCACTTAAGGGCCATTTCTGAAACCCGCGATCAGCTCCGTTCATTTGCGCAACTGGCGCTCAGTAAAACTGAGAAAGTCATTTATCAGGCCGATTTGGCGCGCGATGCTGCAGAGCAATTTCAGGGTGAGGTATGCAGTCCACACCATCGGCAGCAAATGTTGAATATTGTTCATGGCCGACTGTATGTTGATGATTTGATCTACGCCAAAGGGAATCATTTTTTATGCTCAACTTCTATTCGTCCTGGGTTGCCCTATCTGATGCCCAAAGAGAATTACTGGCGCAAACCTGATATTTTTATTTACTACTATCGCGACACACCCTTTTATCCTGGCTATAAAATGAACTATATGCAGCGAGGGAATTATATCGCTGTCATTAATCCTCTTTCTTACAGTGAAGTTATCTCAGAAGATCAGTCGCTCGCTTATGGTGTATACGATACCGTTACTAATGAATTTTTCTCAGTTAGCGAGCAGGCCGATCCTGGGATATTAAAAAAGCTTCTGCTTAATAAAGATTATACATTTCAACATGACGGTCGATTTTATACTATTGCCCGTTCTGCGAAACGGCCTATCGCGATTATTGTCTCTACGCTGTCATCGCGTTTTCATGACAATTTTTATCATCAGGTCTCTTTGACCCTGCCGCTGGGCATAATATGCAGTATCCTGATCCTGCTGGTCTGGGGACGAACGCATCGGGAGTTTAACTCCCCGCGCCGCCTGCTACAGCGTGCACTGCAAAAACGTCAGCTACGCCTGCATTACCAGCCAATTATCGATATTAAAAATAATCAGTGCGTCGGCGCTGAAGCGCTACTGCGCTGGCCTGGGTTTGAAGGTCAGGTGATGAGCCCGGCCGAATTTATTCCGCTGGCAGAAAAAGAGGGGCTGATTGAGCGGATCACGGATTACGTCGTTGACGAGGTATTTAGCGATTTGGGCGAGTTTCTTGCCGCGCACCCCCAGCTCTATATTTCAATTAATTTATCGGCTTCTGATTTCCACTCTTCGCGACTCATTGCCTTAATCTCTGATAAAGCACTGAAATATTCGGTGCTGGCCCAGCAGATCAAAATTGAAGTGACCGAACGTGGGTTTATTGATGTCCCTAAGACGACGCCGGTTATTCAGGCATTTCGTCAGGCCGGATATGAAGTCGCGATTGATGATTTTGGCACCGGATATTCAAACCTGCATAATCTCTACTCATTAAATGTCGATATATTGAAAATTGATAAATCATTTATTGATACCCTAAGCACCAACAACCTGATTGCTGAACATATTGTTGAGATGGCGCAGAGCCTGCGCCTGAAAACTATCGCAGAAGGGGTGGAGACGGCTGAGCAGGCCTCCTGGCTATTGAAGCGCGGCGTCCAGTATTGCCAGGGGTGGTACTTTGCTAAAGCGATGCCGTCGCATGAGTTTATTCTGTGGCTTCAACAGCCGATAACCCCGTCAAAGGCGCGTAAACATTACGCTGATATCTGATGACGGTAATCTGTCGGAGTCCGATCGAACTCGCGACGAAATACCCGGGAGAAGGTCTGCTGCGATACATAGCCCAGGTCCATCGCGATATCAAAAATGGGCCGCTGAGTCGTGCGCAACGCTTCAGCCGCCAGCCGTAAACGCCGCTGACGAATATAGTCCCCCAGCGTTTGATGCATGACCGCGCGAAACATTCGCTGTAGATACCACTTGGAGTAGCCGGACTTTCTGGCCACGATATCGATGTTAAGCGGTTGATCGATATGGTCATCAATCCACTCAATCAGCGTCTGAACTATTTCACGATGCGACATACAGCGTCCTCTTCTCATCATCAGATTCGTCATTTCTTTGCAAATGAGTATAATTCCTCAAGTTAACTTGAGGTAAAGCGGTTTATGGAAAAGAGATCTCCCCGTATCAAAGCGCTGCTCACGCCCGGCGAAGTCGCCAGACGGAGCGGTGTGGCCGTATCGGCTCTGCACTTTTACGAGAACAAAGGGTTGATTAAGAGCGTACGCAACAGCGGCAATCAGCGGCGTTACTCGCGCGATGTGCTGCGTTATGTCGCGATTATTAAGATTGCCCAGCGCATCGGTATTCCACTGGCCACCATTGGCGAGTCTTTTGGCGTACTGCCTGAAGGCCATAATCTGAGTGCCAGAGAGTGGGCACATCTCTCTTCGCAGTGGCGTGACGAGCTGGATCGGCGCATTCATACGCTGGAAGCACTACGCGATCAGCTTGATGGCTGCATCGGCTGCGGCTGCCTTTCCCGCCGGGATTGCCCGTTGCGCAACCCTGGCGACAAGCTGGGAGAAGAGGGGACAGGTGCGCGCCTGCTGGAAGAAGATTAAAGGTTAAACCTCTCCTATAGTTAATATCTTAACGACAGGAGAAAACCATGCTGAAGGTGCATCATCTTAATCAATCACGCTCGCAGCGTGTACTCTGGGCACTCGAAGAATTAGAACAGCCCTATGAGTTAGTGCGCTACCAGCGCGAGAAAACCATGCTGGCTCCGGCAGCACTCAAGAAGGTTCACCCGCTCGGAAAATCCCCGGTACTGGATGATGACGGACTCATTATTGCCGAATCGGGCGCGATTCTGGAGTATCTCGAAGAGTATTACGATCCGACGCACCAGCTACAACCGCAGGATAAAGAGCAGAAATTACAGTACCGCTTCTGGCTTCATTATGCGGAAGGATCGCTCATGCCGCTGTTATTAATGAAACTGGTGTTTACCCAGCTCGGTAAACCGCCGGTGCCGTTTGGATTGCGCACGGTGGGCAAGGCATTAGGGCAGGGCGTACAGAAAGCGTTTCTGAATCGGCAAATTGAAACCCATGCACGTTTTATTGAGTCTGAACTTGCGCATAAACCGTGGTTTGCGGGCGATACGCTGAGTATGGCGGACGTGCAGATGAGTTTCCCGATTTTTGCTCTGCTTTCACGCGGCGGTATTGATAACTTGCCGAATCTGCAAGCCTGGAAAAAGCGTGTTGAAATGCGTCCGGCCTGGAAACGTGCCATTGAAAAAGGCGGGCCGTTCTCTCTGCCAGGCGATCGTTAAAATGTAGACTGCTTATCTCTTTCCCATCTACTTATAAATCGCAACAAACGCGTTGCCGGATGCAATATAAACGATAACGTTTGCGCATGGGGTGGTTGTTTCTTAACCACTCTGCGCGATTCTTAGCAAAATGCTGCAAAGTTCAGTTGATAAAGGCGGGTTAAAGGCAGGATAATCGTTTGCCTTTTATTTTGTGCGCTGATGACGACCAATTTTGCCGCCTTCACTTGCCCACCAAATAACATTGTTAAGCCGTTTTGTCTGCGCGGAGTTAAACGTTTGCTTTTTACGGTGCCTCTTTACCGTAACGCAGCACAGGGAGATGACGTTTAACTGGCAGTGGATTGTCCACCACGTTGACCAACGAAAGATAAAAATTCTCAGGGGATGTTTTCTATGTCTACGCCTTCAGCGCGTACCGGCGGTTCACTTGACGCCTGGTTTAAAATTTCGGCTCGCGGAAGCTCTGTTCGTCAGGAGATCGTTGCGGGCCTAACGACTTTCCTGGCGATGGTGTATTCCGTCATTGTTGTACCAGGTATGCTCGGTAAAGCAGGTTTTCCGCCTGCCGCCGTTTTTGTAGCGACCTGCCTGGTCGCCGGCGTAGGTTCTATCGTCATGGGCCTGTGGGCAAATCTGCCGCTGGCGATTGGCTGTGCGATCTCGCTGACCGCGTTCACCGCGTTCAGTCTGGTGTTAGGCCAACAAATCAGTATTCCGGTTGCGCTGGGCGCAGTATTCCTGATGGGGATACTGTTTACGATTATTTCTGCGACCGGTATTCGTAGCTGGATCCTGCGCAATCTGCCGCAGGGCATCGCGCACGGTACCGGGATCGGGATCGGCCTGTTTCTCCTGCTTATTGCGGCCAACGGCGTAGGTCTGGTCATTAAAAACCCGATCGACGGCCTGCCGGTTGCGCTGGGTAACTTCGACAGTTTTCCGGTCATCATGTCGCTGATTGGCCTGGCGATGATCATTGGTCTCGAAAAGCTGAAAGTGCCGGGCGGTATTCTGCTGACTATCATCGGTATTTCCGTAGTTGGCCTGCTGTTTGATCCGAGCGTTCATTTCTCGGGTGTGTTTGCGATGCCGTCGTTGAGCGATGCCAATGGCGATTCGCTGATCGGCAGTCTGGATATTATGGGCGCGCTGAATCCGGTGGTACTGCCAAGCGTGCTGGCGCTGGTGATGACCGCGGTCTTTGATGCGACCGGTACTATTCGCGCAGTAGCCGGACAGGCAAACCTGCTGGATAAAGACGGTCAGATCATTAACGGCGGCAAAGCGCTGACCACCGATTCCCTGAGCAGCGTCTTTTCCGGGCTGGTCGGTGCGGCGCCGGCTGCGGTATATATCGAGTCTGCGGCCGGTACGGCTGCGGGCGGTAAAACCGGTCTGACAGCCATTGTGGTCGGCGTACTGTTCCTGCTGATCCTGTTTCTCTCGCCGCTCTCTTACCTGGTTCCTGCCTACGCGACCGCACCTGCGCTGATGTATGTCGGCCTGCTGATGTTAAGCAACGTCGCGCGCATCAACTTTGACGATTTTGTTGATGCCATGTGCGGTTTAATCACGGCAGTCTTTATCGTTCTGACCTGTAATATCGTGACCGGTATTATGATTGGCTTCGCAGCGCTGGTTGTGGGCCGTGTTGTGTCAGGCGAGTGGCGTAAGCTAAACGCAGGCACAGTCATTATTGCGGCGGCGCTGGTTGCTTTTTATGCAGGTGGCTGGGCAATTTAAGCTAACCGCACTGTTCATCTCTACCGGGTGGCGCAGGCCGCCCGTTTTTCTTTTTTTAAGGCACATCCTGTTTCCCTTCCGTTGACCACAATGTTCTACTATGGAAAGTGCGCAGTGCGCTTGATTCCACACAAAGCAAACAGGGACAGCATGGAAATTTTCTTCACAATTCTGATAATGACTCTTGTCGTCTCACTCTCCGGAGTGGTGACTCGCGTTCTTCCTTTTCAAATTCCACTTCCGTTAATGCAGATCGCCATTGGTGCACTGCTGGCCTGGCCGAGTATTGGCCTGCACGTTGAATTTGACCCGGAGCTTTTCCTCGTCTTATTTATTCCGCCGCTTCTGTTTGCTGACGGCTGGAAAACGCCGACCCGCGAATTTCTTGAGCATGGCCGGGAGATTTTTGGCCTGGCACTGGCGCTGGTACTGGTAACCGTTGCCGGAATTGGCTTTCTTATTTACTGGATGGTACCCGGCATTCCGCTGGTACCGGCCTTTGCGCTGGCAGCGGTATTGTCTCCCACCGATGCGGTTGCGCTTTCCGGAATTGTCGGTGAAGGACGCATCCCGAAAAAAATCATGGGCATTTTACAGGGCGAAGCGCTGATGAACGATGCCACCGGCCTGGTCTCGTTGAAGTTTGCCGTCGCCGTCGCCATGGGCACTATGGTCTTCACCGTGGGCGGTGCATCTGTAGAGTTCCTGAAGGTGGCAATTGGCGGTCTGCTGGCGGGCTTTATTGTCAGCTGGCTGTACGGACGTTCGCTGCGTTTTCTCAGCCGCTGGGGTGGGGATGAACCGGCAACGCAAATTGTCCTGCTGTTTCTGCTGCCGTTCGCCTCTTATCTGATTGCTGAACACGTTGGGGTGTCGGGAATTCTGGCCGCCGTTGCCGCCGGGATGACGATTACCCGCTCTGGCGTTATGCGTTCCGCGCCGCTGGCGATGCGTCTGCGTGCTAACAGCACCTGGGCCATGCTCGAGTTTGTGTTTAACGGCATGGTATTCCTGCTGCTGGGCCTGCAACTACCGGGTATTCTCGAATCGTCGCTGGCCGCCGCTGAAATTGATCCGAACGTCGAAACCTGGATGTTGTTTACCGATATCGTGCTGATCTACGCGGCGTTAATGCTGGTGCGTTTCGGCTGGCTGTGGACGATGCAGAAGTTCAGTCGCCGTTTCCTGAAGAAAAAGCCGATGGAGTTTGGCTCATGGTCCACGCGTGAGCTGTTAATCGCATCGGTTGCTGGGGTTCGCGGGGCTATTACCCTCGCCGGTGTACTCTCCATCCCGCTGCTTCTGCCGGATGGTAACGGCTTCCCGGCGCGTTATGAGCTGGTCTTTCTTGCCGCAGGCGTGATCCTCTTCTCCTTGTTTGTCGGCGTAATTACGCTGCCTATGCTGCTTCAGCAAGTTGAAGTGCGCGATCACGCTATGCAACAAAAAGAGGAGCGGCTGGCGCGTGCAGCGACGGCAGATGTCGCCATTGTGGCGATTGAGAAGATGGAAGAGCGCCTGGCTGCCAATATGGAAGAGAATATTGATGACCAGCTGCTGCGCGAGGTGAGTTCGCGGGTCATTGGTAATTTGCGCCGCCGTGCTGATGGCCGTAACGACGTCGAGCACTCTTTCCAGGAGGAGAATCTGGAGCGTCGCTTCCGTCTGGCCGCACTGCGCTCCGAACGGGCTGAGCTTTACCATCTGCGCGCGACCCGGCAAATCAGTAACGAAACGCTGCAAAAATTACTCCACGATCTGGATCTGATGGAAGCGTTACTGGTTGAAAAATAATCACGCCTTATCTCGCCGGGCACTGCCCGGCGATTTTTTACGCGCTTACGCTTTCTGCGAGAGCCAGAATCCTTCGCAGCAGGTTAGCCATGCTCGCGCGCTGTGAGATAAATACACCCCCTCCCGCCAGATCATCCCTAACTGCCAGTGCAGATCGCTTTGAAGCGGAAGCCAGCGTAGCGTCTCTTTATTTAGCCTTTCGCAAATGGGTTCGGGCAAAATTGCCAGCCCTATACCTGCCTGTACCATTGCCGCCAGAAAATCCCACTGCCCGCTGCGCACGGCGATTTTCGGTTTAACATCATGCTGGTGAAAAAGCTGCATAAGCTGACGGCTAAGCGCAAAATCTTCGTTATAAATGAGCAGAGGGTGGGCTGCGAGCTGTTCGGGAGAAATAGATGCGCAATTCAGCCACTCTCCCGAGCGGGGAACCAGCACGCAAAGCGGATGACTAAAGATGGGCAGGGTTGTCAGCCCACTGGCTTCTTCTACCGGCAGGGCGGTCATGGCGACATCCAGTTCACCATTCATCACTGCCTGCTGCACCGTCAGTCCGCCAAATTCAGAGATTTTTAGCTCAACGCCGGGGTAACGCTGGCGAAACAGACTAACAGGACCCGCCATCAGTACACCCACCATTGGCGGAATACCAAGCCTCAGTACGCCCTTATTGAGATGATTGATATCGTTTAATTCAGCCTCAAGCTGGTTAAATTCACTGAGGATCGCCAGACCTCTTTCGAATACCACGCGCCCGGTGTCGGTCAGCAGCAGCCTGCGTCCGTCGCGGATCAGCAGTGTGCAGCTCAGTTCATCTTCCAGGTTTTTGAGCATCTTACTGATAGTTGGCTGGGTGACGAAAAGGCGCTTTGCCGCACGCGTAAAACTCTGCTGGCGGACAACCTCGACAAAATAGCGTAGCGTTCTCAGGTCCATGGTTATTCCTTAAAACTATGGGGACGATGATTTTAATTCATTTTTTTCATCGACTGGCGCTCACTATAATGCGGTCTCTGATCCTATTCTCAGGAATTTTCTTCATGGCTGTGGCCGCCGGGCGCGTGATGCCTGCTTTTTTTCAACACCTCCAGACACCGGTGCAGGTTCTACTGTACGCCGGATTTTTTGTTATTGCTGAGTATCTCGTCGCATGGTTGCATTTACCTCTGCCGGCAAATCTGGTGGGGATGTTAATACTGTTGGTACTCATTGCCTGCCGGGTGATCCCACTGGCCTGGCTGCGCGCGGGTTCACGCTGGTTGCTGGCCGAAATGCTGCTGTTTTTCGTTCCGGCGGTCGTGGCGGTAGTGAATTATGTACAGCTGCTGATGGTGGACGGCTGGCGTATTTTTTCAGTGATCGCGATCAGTACGCTACTGGTGCTTGGCACCACCGCCTGGGTTGTTGATCGGGTCTGGCGTTACGAAATGCGCAGGCTAAACGATGAATAATCTGCTGCTTAACCTGCTCTGCCTGGCCGTGACGCTGGGACTGTATTATGCCAACAAGCGCTTGTACCGACGATTCCACAGGCTGCCACTGATGCCGCTGGTGCTGACACCCGTGCTGCTGGTATTAATGCTGATCCTCGGCCATATCTCGTATCAAAGCTATATGGGCGAATCTCACTGGCTACTGTGGCTGCTGGGGCCGGCAACTCTCGCATTCGCGGTACCAGTTTACGACAATCTGGCGGTGATCCGCCGTCACTGGATGTCGCTGTCGGCGGGCGTCATTACCGCCACCTTCGTCGCGGTTACCAGTTCCGTCTGGCTGGCGCGCGTGTTTATGCTGCCCGATACTATTCAGCGTAGCCTGGCAGTGCGTTCTGTCACGACGCCCTTTGCGCTGGCTGCGGCGCGGCCTCTGGGCGGACAGCCCGACCTGGTCGCATTATTTGTTGTTGTGACGGGGGTATTCGGTATGGCGGTGGGCGATATGCTATTTCTGCGACTGTCGATTCAGGCAGGCATGGCGAAAGGGGCCGGATTTGGAGCTGCTTCGCATGGCGCGGGTACGGCGCGGTCGTGGGAATTAGGTCCGCAGGAGGGCGTTATTGCCAGTCTGGTGATGATGCTATCGGGTATTGTGATGGTGCTGGTTGCACCGCTGGTCGCCTGGCTCATGTTTTGAACATCCCCGGTCGGATGACCGGGGCATAACGTCATTATTAATGCGCGCGACCCTGATCGATACCAATCCCGGTCTGAGAGCGAATAAACTGGGCGCGGAATTGCTCGCGCTCCAGCTTGCCTGACGCCGTATTATCGGTCGCCGAGAAGACCCAGATACCAATAAATGCCACGGCAATCGAGAACAACGCCGGATACTCGTACGGGAAGATGGCGGTCGCGTGACCGAGGATCTGGACCCAAATAGTCGGGCCAAGGATCATCAGGATCACAGCGGTTAGCAGCCCCAGCCAGCCGCCAATCATCGCCCCGCGCGTGGTCAGCTTCGACCAGTACATGGAGAGCAGGATGATCGGGAAGTTACAGCTGGCGGCGATAGAGAAGGCCAGTCCAACCATAAAGGCGATATTCTGATTTTCAAACAGAATACCCAGCAGGATCGCCACTACGCCCAGCACCAGAACGGTGATTTTTGATACGCGCAATTCATCACGTTCCGAAGCTCCTTTGCGAAACACGTTAGCATAGAGATCGTGTGAGACCGCCGATGCGCCAGCCAGCGTCAGCCCGGCGACGACCGCCAAAATAGTGGCGAAGGCGACAGCAGAGATAAAGCCAAGGAACAGGTTTCCTCCTACCGCATTTGCCAGGTGAACGGCGGCCATATTATTACCACCAATCAATACCCCGGCAGCATCTTTAAAGGCCGGATTTGCCCCAACCAGCATGATCGCGCCAAAGCCGATTATAAAAGTCAAAATATAGAAATAACCCATAAATCCGGTGGCATAGAAAACGCTCTTACGCGCTTCACGGGCATCGCTGACGGTGAAGAAACGCATCAGAATGTGCGGGAGTCCGGCGGTACCAAACATTAGACCCAGCCCGAGCGACAGCGCAGATATCGGATCTTTAACCAGCCCGCCAGGGCTCATGATCGCCACCCCTTTGGGGTGAACCGCCATCGCCTCAGAGAACAGATTGCTGAAGCTAAAGCCCACATGCTTCATTACCATAAAGGCCATAAAACTTGCGCCGAACAGCAGCAGTACGGCTTTAATAATCTGCACCCAGGTGGTTGCCAGCATACCGCCAAACAGGACGTACATCACCATCAACACGCCAACCAGCACCACTGCAACATGGTAATTAAGGCCAAACAGCAGTTCGATCAACTTACCCGCGCCGACCATCTGAGCGATCAGATATAGCGCGACAACGACCAGCGAGCCGCAGGCAGAGAGAATACGAATGGGGCCCTGTTTCAGACGGTAGGAGGCAACGTCTGCAAAAGTAAAACGTCCAAGGTTGCGCAGCCTTTCCGCAATCAAAAACAGGATAATCGGCCAGCCGACCAGGAAGCCGAGAGAGTAAATCAGTCCGTCATAGCCGGAGGTATAGACCAGCGCGGAAATGCCGAGAAAGGAGGCCGCAGACATGAAATCGCCCGCAATGGCCAGCCCATTCTGAAAGCCGGTTATGTTACCACCGGCCGTATAATAGTCGTTACGTGAGCGTACCCGTTTTGAGGCCCAGTAGGTAATATAAAGTGTAAAGGCGACAAAAATCAGGAACATGATAATGGCCTGCCAGTTAGTTGGCTGGCGTTCTACCGCGCCGGTAAGCGCATCAGCCGCACTGGCGGCAACCGGCAACGTGGCGACGAGCGCCGTCAGGGTTTTTTTCATGGTTGGTTGACCTCGCGGATGACGGCAGCGTTAAGACGATCAAATTCACTGTTTGCCCGCCAGACGTATACGCCAGTCAGGATGAATGAAATAACGATTACGCCAATCCCAACAGGAATACCGCGAGTGACGCTGGTGCCGGCATATAAGGGGGTGCCCAGCCAGCCCGGCGCAAAGGCAATCAGCAGAATAAAACCAACGTAGATGATCAGCATAATGATCGAGAGCATAAAGGCGAAGCGTTGCCGCTTTTCAACCAGCTCCCGAAAATGCGCATTGCTTTCTATCCGCTGATAAATGGTGTCATTCATCACAGAGTCTCCAGAGGTAGGGTAACGTTTTGTTTTAATTATCCTCTCCCTTTACGGGAGAGGTGGGGATGAGACTAGGACGGCATCGCCAGGGACTGCTTCTCTTCGAGCAGTTTTTCCACAACGCCAGGATCGGCTAGTGTCGAGGTATCACCCAGATTGCTGGTGTCGCCGGCGGCGATTTTGCGCAGGATACGACGCATAATTTTGCCGGAGCGGGTTTTTGGCAGGGAGTCAGTCCAGTGCAGTACGTCCGGCGTGGCCAGCGGACCGATTTCCTTACGTACCCAGTTGCGTACCTCGGTATATAGCTCAGCGGAAGGTTCTTCGCCGTGGTTCAGGGTGACGTAAGCGTAAATCGCCTGGCCTTTAATATTATGAGGAATACCGACTACCGCCGCTTCAGCGATTTTAGGGTGTGACACCAGCGCCGATTCGATTTCGGCAGTGCCCAGGCGGTGACCAGAAACATTCAGGACATCATCGACGCGGCCGGTGATCCAGTAGTAACCGTCTTCATCCCGGCGGGCACCGTCACCGCTAAAATAGTAGTTTTTGAAGGTCGAAAAGTAGGTTTGTTCGAAGCGTTCGTGATCGCCAAACAGCGTGCGCGCCTGACCAGGCCACGAATCAGCGATTACCAGATTACCTTCAGTCGCGCCCTCCTGCGGATGACCTTCGTTATCGACCAGCGCGGGCTGGACGCCAAAGAAAGGCCGCGTGGCGGAACCGGCTTTGAGTTCAATGGCACCGGGAAGCGGAGTGATCATGAAACCGCCTGTTTCAGTTTGCCACCAGGTATCCATGACCGGGCATTTTTCATTCCCGATCTTTTTCCAGTACCACTCCCACGCTTCCGGGTTAATTGGCTCGCCAACAGATCCCAGGATACGCAGTGAATTGCGTTCGGTGCCCTGAATAGCGTTGTCGCCTTCAGCCATCAGCGCACGAATAGCCGTCGGCGCGGTATACAGGATATTCACCTGATGCTTGTCGACGACCTGCGACATGCGAGCCGGCGTTGGCCAGTTAGGTACGCCTTCAAACATTAATGTCGTGGCTCCGCAGGCCAGAGGGCCGTACAGCAAATAGCTGTGCCCGGTGACCCAGCCAACATCTGCGGTACACCAGTAGACTTCATCTTCTTTATAATCAAAGACATATTTGAAGGTCGTGGCGGCATAAACTAAATAGCCGCCGGTAGTATGCAGTACCCCTTTCGGTTTGCCGGTAGAACCTGAGGTATAGAGAATAAACAGCGGGTCTTCCGCATTCATCTCTTCAGGCTGGTGCTGTGCGCTGGCTTTTTCAATCAGATCGCTCCACCACAGATCGCGACCTTCCTGCCAGTCGACGGCGCCACCGGTACGCTTCAGGACAATAACGTGCTCAACGCTTTTTACGTGAGGATTTTTTAGCGCATCATCAACGTTTTTCTTCAGCGGAATACTGCGGCCGGCACGAATACCTTCATCAGCGGTAATGACCAGCCGTGAGCTTGAGTCAATAATGCGCCCGGCCACGGCTTCAGGTGAAAAGCCGCCGAAAATCACCGAATGTACCGCACCAATTCGCGCGCAGGCCAGCATGGCGACAGCAGCTTCCGGTACCATAGGCATATAAATAGCAACAACATCGCCTTTTTTAATCCCCAGCTCCGTCAGGGTATTAGCAAAGCGGCAAACGTCTTCATGTAACTGGCGATAAGAAATGTGTTTACTCTGGGTGGCATCATCGCCTTCCCAGATAATTGCAGTCCGATCGCCGTGCCCGTGCAAATGGCGATCCAGGCAGTTAGCCGCCAAATTCAGCGTGCCGTCTTCATACCATTTGATGGAAACGTTGCCGGGCGCAAAAGACGTATTTTTGACTTTTGTATACGGTGTTATCCAGTCGAGGATTTTACCCTGTTCACCCCAGAAAGTATCCGGGTCGGTTACGGACAATTGATATTTCTCTTGATACTGCTCCGGGTTAATCAGGCAGTTTTCCGCAATATTGGCGGGAATGGCATGTTTGTGAATTTGGCTCATGGCTTTTTTTCTCCTTGTAAGATGTTAATGATATGTCACATAAACGTTAATTACAGGAGGGTGGATAAGCTTTGTTTATTTTTTGGGCGGCAGATCACGCAATAAATGTAGTGTTTGAAAAAGCAGCAATCAGTTCTTTGACGGATAATAATTTATCCTGGCAATTATTAAAAACAGGTCGTTAAATTATTTATTTATAACATAAGGTTATAGAACATAACTGTTAATAACCTGAGTTTAAACGTGCATTGTGAGCCAACTACACGCTCGGGAAAGGGTTGCATACTATAGGCCGCAAGTGGTACTGATTATACGCGCAAAAAATCCTAAAAAAGGACGCACCGTAATTTCATACCGCTCACCCGGCCTCATTCGCATTTTGAGTGGGTCTGCTTGTTAAGGACGTTCGTTATTATGAAAACTTTTAAACTCAGCCTGGCATGGCAAATTTTGCTGGCCCTTGTGCTGGGCATTCTCCTGGGAAGCTATCTTCATTACCAAAGCGATAGCCGCGAATGGCTCATTGCAAACCTGCTCTCACCGGCCGGTGATATCTTTATTCATCTCATCAAAATGATAGTCGTTCCTATTGTTATTTCCACTTTAATTGTGGGGATCGCAGGCGTCGGTGATGCAAAACAGCTCGGACGTATTGGCGCGAAGACTATTTTATATTTCGAAGTGATCACGACGATTGCCATTATTATTGGTATTACGCTGGCGAATGTGTTTCAGCCGGGCGCGGGTATTGATATGGCGCAGCTGGCAACCGTGGATATTTCGAAATATCAAAGTACGACAGCAGAAGTGCAAAGCCATGCGCATGGGCTGATGGGCACGATTCTGTCGCTGGTTCCGACCAATATCATCGCGTCGATGGCAAAAGGCGATATGCTGGCGATTATCTTCTTTTCCGTACTGTTCGGCCTCGGTTTGTCGTCTTTGCCAGCCACACATCGTGAACCGCTGGTCACCGTCTTCCGTTCTATTTCGGAAACCATGTTTAAAGTCACGCACATGGTAATGCGCTATGCGCCGATTGGGGTATTTGCCCTGATTTCCGTCACCGTAGCGAACTTTGGTTTTGCCTCGCTATGGCCGCTGGCCAAACTGGTTATCCTGGTGCACTTCGCCATTATTTTCTTTGCGCTGGTGGTTCTCGGTACCGTGGCGCGGATATGTAAATTACGTATCTGGACGCTGATCCGCATCCTGAAAGAAGAACTGATCCTGGCCTATTCAACCGCCAGTTCTGAAAGCGTTCTGCCGCGTATCATTGAGAAAATGGAAGCCTACGGCGCACCGGCGTCGATAACCAGCTTTGTCGTGCCTACCGGTTATTCATTCAACCTTGATGGATCTACACTCTATCAGAGTATTGCGGCCATCTTTATTGCTCAGCTCTACGGTATCGATCTGTCCCTGAGCCAGGAAATTATTCTCGTGCTGACGCTGATGGTGACCTCAAAAGGCATTGCTGGCGTACCGGGCGTTTCTTTTGTGGTACTGCTGGCAACGCTTGGCAGCGTCGGTATTCCGCTGGAAGGGCTGGCATTTATTGCCGGTGTTGATCGTATCCTCGACATGGCGCGTACCGCGTTAAACGTCGTCGGTAACGCGCTGGCCGTGCTGGTTATCGCCAAGTGGGAGCACAAGTTTGACCGCAAAAAAGCGCTGGCCTACGAACGTGAAATGCTGGGGAAATTTGATAAGACGGCGAATCAGTAATTAACGGGTGCATTAAGGCCTCTGCTCCGGAAAAGAACAGGCGGGTTTCCCCGCCTGTTGATTTTAATTAGCCGTACAGGCTAATTTCGCCGCCACCTCCTGATGCCTACTCTTTATTGTTAACTCGCATAACCTGCCGCGATTAATAAAGGTAAATATCACTATGGTCAGACAAACCACAACTAAAATGGCTAACACATATTTCAATGGCGTCATGCCTTTTACTCCTTGCAAACGTAAGGGTAAGAGGCTAATCTCAACTTGTTCGGAGTTGAGGGATAGCCTCGGGTTAATGGAAACATTGCCCGGGGCTTTCTGCTTTCTGTCCCTCAAACGTGCTTAAGACAGAAAGCCTTAAGCACCCGCGAAATAGCATATTCTTTTTATCGCTAAACGAAAGCGAAAATGTAATGTAATTTATGCATGAGTAATTACATTAATCTGGAAGCAGATCCACAACTTTTCCTTATTAATATCCTGCGCAAATAAAAAAGCGGCAAATATTATCGCCGCTTTTATTAATGATATCGGTAAGCTAAAAGATTAACCCATTGCACTTTCGCGCAGGCTGGCTTTCAGTTTGGTGTACTCATCGATCACATACTGCTCGGCGGCACGTTGATCGGCAATGCGTTCAACGTTAACCGCGCAGTATTTGTACTCCGGCGTTTTGGTAATCGGACTTAAGTTTTCAGTAACCAGCTCGTTACAGGCACCAATCCACCACTGGTAGGTCATATAAATCGCCCCTTTATTAGGACGATCGCTGACCTGGGCACGCGTAATAATCCGGCCTTTACGGGAATTGACCCATATCAGCGCTTCATCTTCAATACCCAGACGCGCCGCGTCAGCAGTGTTGATTTGCGCATAGCCCGGTTCATCTGCCAGTGCAGCCAGTGCAGCACAGTTTCCGGTCATCGAACGACAGGAGTAATGGCCGACTTCACGCACGGTAGAAAGTACCATGGGATACTCGTCGGTAAGCTTATCGATAGGTGCAACCCAGTCACAGGTAAAGAACTGTGCCAGACCGTTCGGGGTATCAAACTTCTCTTTGAAGAGATATGACGTTCCCTGGTCCGCATCCGATGTGTCCCGGCATGGCCACTGGATATAGCCCAGTTCGCCCATCTTCTCGTATGTCGCACCGTAGAATTCCGGACACAAACTGCGCAACTCATCCCAGATTTCCTGAGTATTGCGATAGTGCATCGGATAACCCATGCGGGTGGCGATCTCACTGATGATTTGCCAGTCGGTTTTCAGATCCCATTTAGGTTCCACCGCTTTAAAGAAGCGCTGGAAACCACGGTCAGCGGCAGAGAAGACACCTTCATGCTCTCCCCACGACGTAGACGGTAAAATAACGTCTGCTGCCGCGGCAGTTTTGGTCATGAAGATATCCTGCACGATAACCAGTTCCAGATCTTCAAAGCCTTTACGTACGGCAGAGAGTTCTGCATCAGTCTGGAGCGGATCTTCACCCATGATGTATGCTGCGCGGACTTCGCCATGTGCCGCACGGTGCGGCAGTTCGCTAATGCGATAGCCGGTGTGGGCAGGCAAGCTTTCTACGCCCCAGGCTTTGGCAAATTTTTCCCGATTTTCCGGGTATTTAACGTACTGGTAACCCGGATAGGTATCCGGCAGCGCGCCCATATCACATGCACCCTGGACGTTGTTCTGACCGCGGACCGGGTTCACACCCACACTCGGTTTGCCCAGGTTACCGGTCAACATCGCGAGGCTGGTCAGTGAACGCACGGTTTCCACACCCTGATAGAACTGGGTAACGCCCATGCCCCACAGAATAGCGGCAGATTTAGCACCTGCGTACATCCGTGCGCATTTGCGAATGTCGTCAGCGCTGATACCGGTAATGTCCTCAACGGACTCCGGCGTATAGCCTTCGACAATTTTACGGTACTCTTCGAAGCCTTCCGTACGCGCGGTAATAAACGCCTGGTCGTACAGTTTTTCTTCAATAATGACATGACCAAACGCATTCAACAGCGCGATATTCGAGCCGTTTTTCAATGCGAGGTGCATATCAGCAATGCGCGCCGTTTCAATTTTGCGCGGATCGCAGACGATAATTTTTGCCCCATTACGTTTGGCGTTAATCACATGATTCGCCACGATAGGGTGAGAGTCTGCCGGGTTGTACCCAAAGATGAATACGAGATCCGTATTATCAATCTCATTGATGGCATTACTCATTGCGCCGTTACCGACCGACTGGTGCAGACCTGCAACCGATGGGCCGTGTCAGACGCGTGCGCAGCAGTCGACGTTATTGGTACCAATAACGGCGCGCGCAAATTTTTGCATTACATAGTTAGTTTCATTACCCGTTCCGCGTGAGGAACCGGTAGTTTGAATAGCATCCGGACCGTATTTCGCTTTGATCGCGCTCAGGCGATCGGCAACGTAATTCAGCGCTTCGTCCCAGGAGACGGATTCAAGTTTGCCGCCACGCTGGCGACGGATCATAGGGGTTTTCAGACGCGGGGTCAGGATCTGGGTATCGTTAATGAAATCCCAGCCGTAATAGCCCTTCAGACACAGAGTTCCCTGGTTGGTTTTCCCCTGTGCCGCTTCCGCCCTGACGATTTTGCCGTTATTGACCACCAGGTTAATTTTGCAACCTGATGCACAATACGGGCAAACCGTGACGACTTTTTTCATCGGTCTTGCTCCAGTTAATCAAATCGCGCATACGCGCTATCGCTCCTCAGTATGCATCTTTTATGCCATGTTTATATTGTGGGCTTTCCCTGATGTTACGGATAAATTTCGGTCAAAATGCTGACGAAAAGCAGACTGTCGTCAGATTTGACGTGTCGAATCAGGAAGAGGTGACGCTCGCAGAAGCGCCAGGCCGGAGAGGAGGATAAGCATGGAGTCAGTGAAGGGTGAAAACGACTGTATCAATATAACGTTTGTGGATTAAGACATTTACCCGGCTGTCGCGGGATCATTTTTCGCCGCCGGCCTCAATACAGGTCGTGCGTCGGATCGCCATCAGCCTGTCACCGCAGCTAAGGATCAAATCGATGCCCAGCGCCATCGGCATGTGCCGTTCCGTCAGGGCGTTAAGAATACAGGCCGGAAGCTTCGGGGCAATCATCCTCTCTTCCGCGATCCCGTCGCCGGTCAGACGCAGCATTAAACCTCCGCTAAGGCTGGTGACCTCCAGAATCAGCATCGCATCAGGGGCAATGCGCAGATTTTGCTCGACCATTTGTTCACTGGCGGTTGCCGGGAGCCAGACTGGCGTATGACTACCCGCCAGGGCCATCAGTTTATTCACTGTTGCAAGATCAAGCGGCTGGTGAAGTGAAATAATCACGCCCGGCTCGTTCATGGCTTTAGTCAGGCGACGAGAGGCAGAGTGTTTATTCTCAGCAGCAAACGTAAAAGCAGTATTCAGGGTCATACATTATCTCCAACAACCAGCATAATAAGTCATTCCGGCTGGCTGGTGAGGTTTACGGCACGGTGACGAGATCATTATTGAGTGATGCAGGAGTATCGTGGCGGATTATGATGACGGTGGTGTTACAGAACGATGAACGGGAGATGAAGAGTGGCGAAGGAGAACGGCAGGCGGGCAGCGGGGGCCCGCCTCAGGGATCAGTTTTTTTTCACGAACTCAGATTTCAGCTTCATGGGGCCAAAACCGTCGATTTTACAGTCAATGTTATGATCGCCTTCGACCAGACGAATATTTTTCACTTTAGTGCCAATTTTCAGCATGGTGGAGCTGCCTTTGACCTTAAGATCTTTCACTACCGTCACGCTGTCACCGTCTGCCAGCAGGTTACCATTGGCATCCTTAACAATCAGCCGATCGCTGTCCTCCGCCGGTTCAGCATCATTCCATTCGTGGGCGCATTCCGGGCAGATGAACATACCGTTATCTTCATAGGTGTATTCGGAATTGCATTTTGGGCAGTGGGGAAGTTGCATGATTAGATCCTCATAAGTGCGTGCAAAATGGCGGTTAGCCAGAAAAAACCGACATTTAGCCGGAAAAGGCGGCGATTATACCTTAAAAGCCGTACTTTTGTTGATGCTATCGCTGAATCTTTGCGCTGCTGCCGGTTAACGCCTGACAGAGCTGCTGCGCCAGGGCGATTTTTTAAAAGTGGAAATTGCTACCCTTAACTATTTCGGATATGGTGAAGCTACGCAACGCTATTAATTAGAGTGCGATTTCTTGCCAACCACGATTGCATCTGCACGTGGTCAGCCCTCCACATTATGTGGCCAGATATACAAAGATATATCCGGGTATTCATTAAAAATGCGCTACGCTCAACATCTTCCTGCTTTTCAGGGAGTATGCTATGTATTGTTCAGTCAGCATCAAAAAAAATATATTAATCAATGCCAGCGAGTAATATGGCGTTTGAACTATTTACCATAAAAATTATAGAAAACTAAAATTGGTAATAAAAGTCTGACAAATAAAATCAATAAAGTTTGCGTTAAGGGAAGACTTTAACCATGTACACACAGACAATCTATGAATTAAGTCAGGAAGCTGAACGCTTGTTACAGCTTGCACAGCATCATTTGCAGGCAGTAAATATTCCGCATTCTGAGGGGGCCGAAAGCGAGACTACTATTAATGGTAGTCAATACCGGCACCATTTTAGTGCGCAAGGCATAGAGGCTCAACAGGCTACTCTGAATAATGAATTACGTAAAATTACCCGTCTGGAAATGGTACTGGCAATCGTCGGTACAATGAAAGCGGGTAAATCCACAACTATTAATGCGATTGTGGGAACAGAGGTTCTGCCTAATCGTAATCGTCCTATGACAGCCTTACCCACGCTCATTCGTCATAATTCTGGTCAGAAAGAGCCTATTCTGCATTTCTCGCATGTCGCGCCTATTGAAAAGCTCATGCATAAATTGCAGAGCAGCTTAACGCACGTTGATCGTGACGTATTGGCTCAACATCTTGAAATCGATAAAGATATGGATTCGCTGCTCGACAGCATTATTAATGGCGTTGCTTTTGAAAAGCATTACCTGGGTGCCGAACCTATTTTTCACTGCCTGAAAAGCCTTAATGACCTGGTGCGACTATCGCGGGCGCTGAATGTCGATTTTCCTTTTTCTGACTATGCGGCAATTGAGCATATTCCCGTGATTGAGGTTGAATTTGTTCATTTATCCGGCCTTCAGACAAATCCCGGTCAACTTACCTTGCTGGATACCCCAGGGCCGAATGAAGCTGGCCAGCCACATCTGCAAAAAATGCTCAATGAACAACTGGCACGAGCTTCGGCAGTTCTGGCCGTGATGGATTATACGCAGCTGAAATCGATCTCGGATCATGAAGTGCGGCAGGCGATCTCTGCTGTAGGAAAATCAGTACCGCTCTATGCGCTGGTTAATAAATTCGATCAGAAAGATCGTAACAGTGATGATGCTGAGCAGGTGCGCGCCCTGATTTCTGGCACCCTGATGAAGGGCCTGATCGCGCCAGGACAAATTTTTCCGGTTTCGTCGATGTGGGGCTATCTGGCCAATCGTGCCCGTTATGAGCTGATCACACACGGCAAGTTGCCCAATCCTGAAGAGCAGCGCTGGGTGCAGGATTTTGCCGAGGCCGCATTAGGCCGGCGCTGGCGTACTGCCGATCTGGATGATATTGGTCATATTCGTCATGCAGCCGATCTGCTGTGGGAGGATTCACTTTTTGAGCAGCCTATCACGAGTCTGCTTCACGCCGCCCACGCCAATGCATCTTTATATGCTCTGCGGTCCGCTTCGCATAAATTACTGAACTACGCGCAGAGCGTTCGGGACTACCTTGAGTTTCGCTATCAGGGACTTACCGTCACGTTTGATGAACTACAGCGTAGCATTGCCCTTTTGCAGACGGATATGACGCAACTGCGAGTCCGACAGGAGGATGTACGGGATGAAATCGATCATGAAGTTGAACAATTGCTTGTTACGCTGGCCGGTTTTGTAGACCAACAGCAGCAGCAAACCCGACGGACTATTGAAGAAACTTTCCGGCCGGTTAATGTGCTTAGCCTGATGGGTATCAGCCATGCGGATTTTCGCGAGGACAGTGACAGCGGGCGTAAGCAACTGGTACTGAGTCATGAAGGGCAGGCCCAGATTATGCTAAGTAAAATTCGCCTGGCCTGTGAAACAAGACTTACAACGGCGCAGGACGCGGTGACGGATGAACTGACGCGACGCTTTAGCCAACTTGAGATAACCCTGACGCGCGCGCTCAATGATACGTTACGTCCTGTCGAGCAGCGGGTGAAAGCAGAACTTAGCCGGTCCGGGTTCGGTGTGCGTATCGGTCTTCCGGTTTTTCAGTCGGCCAGCATCAACGTCAACGCGCTACAACTATTTAATGATGTCATCTTCCCGGAGCAGAAAGAGGATGAGACGTTGACAAGAGCGGCTGGCATACGTGAAACGATGTCACGCTGGTTAAATAATCCTGGCTGGGGGTGGGATGATTATGTCATCGCCAGAACGCGCTATATCATCGATTTGACTGCGCTGGAGGAGAGGCTCATTCATCACGTCGATCATTTTTATACCCAACTTCTCGCCGCTGTCGCGTCGCAGGTGGAGCTTTCTGTGTCGTCAGGCATGAGCAGCTTCTTCAATGAATTTTCACACACCCTTAATGGGCTACAGAAAAGTTTGCAGGACAGTCTGGCGCTGCGTCAGGAGCGCGAATCAACGGTGAAGTCGTTGAGCCAGCAACTCCACCACAGTTTGACGACCGTACGATGGATTCAGGAAGACGCGTGTTTGCTGCGCGATGACATTCAAACTCTTTTTGCGGCTAATAACACATGAACAACGCCTTGCTGGATGGGCCTGCACGCCCGCTGGAATCGGTTTACGCCAGGTTTATCGTCGATTTGGTACTGGGGATTGATAATCCTCGTCAGATGGCACTGGCTCCCCAGCAGCAGCGTTTTCGTGAACGCTTAATGCATGAAATCACTGCTCAGACTCAGCTGCGTTCATGGTCGATAGTGGGCGAATTGAACGATAATCCGGCAATGCGGGTTGGTCTGGCGGAAAAGCTGACCAGTACGCTGGACCCGGGACATCTGGCATTGACTAAAATGGGCCATCATCTGCAGATCCTGCAACAGAAAGGCAATGTCACGCCTGGGGTACTGCAGCTTTATGCTGCGACTGGAGAGCATTTTCTTCGCCGGGCGGCGCATAAGCAGCGTGCATTATCGCAGCGCGGCCTGATGGTGCAGGCCGGAGAACAAAGCGATCAGGTTTTTACCCGCTGGCATGCGGGCAAGTACAGCGGCTGGTCGCTGGCCGGGCGCTGTTTTATTGCGCTGGAAGAGCTACGCTGGGGCGCATTCGGCGACGCCTGCCGCCTGGCAACACCAGAAGCGAAAGCGCTGCTCATGGATAATGTGCGTACGACGGCCACTCAGTATCTGGCACAAAGTATTAACGCCTCACCTGTTACACGGCATTTTTACCATCAGTGGCTGACTGCACCCGTAGCGCCTGCGCTAATGGATCATAAAGAGATGCTGTGCTGGCTTGGCAGTGGTTATGATCGTGAGCGCCAGCCGGTGAGCTGGTCGGTAACGCAAACCTGGCAAACCATCGCTCTGGGTATGCCGAGACTATGCTCGGCAACGCGTCTTGCTACCGCGATGGTCGAAGAAATTTTTAAGGACGATGATATATTTCCTGTGATTTAAGCCGAATTTTCAACGAATTACCTGACGTTATTGCCTCTCATTAACGTATCCGGATAAATTTCGTGAAGTTGATCACGTTTTTAAACGCTGGTAGGGTAGAAGAGATATTCATGATGTGAATGTTTTGGTTGCGCAGGCTTTAGCCAACCAGCATAAACAAACCTGCTACGCTTGATGAGTGAGTTGCTGATCATGCAGTTCTGCTCGCGAAAAACCGCCGTCGTCAAAGGGTGACGATGCGTTTGCGTTGGACGTTCAGGGCGAAAGTTACGAGGATAACCATGCTTAAAAGGAAAAAAGTAAAGCCAATCACCCTGCGTGATGTCACCATCATTGATGATGGCAAGCTACGTAAAGCGATTACCGCTGCTTCACTCGGTAATGCTATGGAGTGGTTTGATTTCGGCGTTTATGGATTTGTGGCATACGCGCTCGGTAAAGTATTCTTTCCGGACGCCGATCCCAGCGTGCAGATGATTGCCGCGCTCGGGACTTTCTCCGTTCCCTTCCTGATTCGCCCTCTGGGCGGTTTATTCTTCGGGATGCTGGGGGACAAATACGGCCGACAGAAGATATTGTCTATCACCATTATCATTATGTCGATCAGTACATTCTGTATTGGTCTGATACCTTCTTACGAATCTATCGGTATCTGGGCACCTATCCTGCTATTACTGTGTAAAATGGCGCAGGGTTTCTCGGTGGGTGGTGAATATACCGGTGCTTCTATCTTTGTGGCAGAGTACTCTCCCGACCGTAAACGCGGTTTCATGGGCAGCTGGCTGGACTTCGGTTCTATCGCCGGTTTCGTGCTCGGAGCAGGGGTTGTGGTACTGCTGTCGGCGGTTGTTGGCGAAGTCAACTTCCTCGACTGGGGATGGCGTATTCCGTTCTTCCTGGCACTGCCACTGGGCTTAATTGGCCTGTATCTGCGTCACGCCCTGGAAGAAACGCCGGCGTTCCAGCAGCATGTCGATAAGCTCGAGCAGGGCGATCGTCAGGGCCTGCAGGAAGGTCCGAAAGTCTCCTTTAAAGAGATCGCTACCAAACACTGGCGTAGCCTGCTGACCTGTATTGGTCTGGTCATTGCGACCAACGTGACCTATTACATGCTGCTGACCTACATGCCGAGCTACCTGTCGCATAACCTGCACTACTCGGAAGATCATGGCGTGCTGATTATTATCGCCATCATGCTCGGTATGTTGTTTGTGCAGCCTATTATGGGTTTGCTGAGCGACCGATTTGGCCGTCGTCCTTTTGTGCTGATCGGAAGTATTGCGCTGTTCGTGCTGGCTATTCCGGCGTTCATTTTGATCAACAGTGATGTCCTCGGACTCATTTTTGCGGGTCTGCTGATCCTGGCGGTGGTGCTCAACTGCTTTACCGGCGTGATGGCATCAACGCTTCCGGCGATGTTCCCGACGCATCTGCGTTATAGCGCGCTGGCCAGCTCGTTCAATATTTCGATTTTGATTGCCGGTCTGACGCCGACCCTGGCCGCGTGGCTGGTGGAAAGCACCCAGAATCTGATGATGCCTGCCTACTATCTGATGGTCGTGGCGCTGATTGGTCTGGTAACCGGTATAACCATGAAGGAAACGGCGAATCTGCCGCTGAAAGGGGCAACGCCTGCGGCGTCTGACCTCCAGGAAGCGAAAGAGATCCTTCAGGAGCATCACGATAATATTGAGCACAAAATTGAAGATCTCGACAAAGAAATTGCCGATCTTCAGGCGAAGCGTGACCGTCTGGTGCAGCAGCATCCGGTGATTAACGACTAAGCCGTTACAGCCTAAAAAAGCCCGGTCTGGCGAACGCTGGATCGGGCTTTTTTTATGCAGACTTAGCGCTCGCGAAAGGCCTCCGCCCGGGCACGAAGAATCGGCTTCATCAGGTAGGCCAGTATGGTTTTCTTGCCGGTAATGATATCCACCGATGCCACCATTCCCGGAATGATTAACAGCGGCTTGCTGTCGCTACCGAGGTGGTTTTTATCGGTACGCAGGCGAATAACGTAATAACTTTTACCGTCTTTATCCGTCACCGTATCGGGGCTTATCTGCTCCAGTTTGCCTTCCAGCCCGCCATAAATAGTGTAATCGTAGGCGGTGAATTTGACGATGGCCCGCTGGCCGGGATGCAGGAAGGCAATATCCTGCGGACGAATTTTGGTTTCAATCAGCAGCGTATCGTCCAGTGGGACAATCTCCACCAGGTCGTTGCCGGGCTGGATCACACCGCCGATGGTGTTGACCATCAACTGCTGCACAATGCCTCTCACCGGTGACGTTACCAGCGTGCGGTTGACCCGGTCCTCAATGGCTTTGCCCGATGCCTGGATTTTACTCAAGTCGGTACGGGCTTCGTTAAGTTGCGTCAGTGCATCGCTGCGATAGCGCCCGCGAGTCTCATCCGCTTTACTTTGGATCTCTTTAACGGCCGCTTCTGCCCCCGGAATTGACAGAGTAACGGAATCAAGCTGGCCGCGGGTATCAACTTCTGAACGCTGCAAACGCAGCACTTCGACTTTGGAAATCGCCCCTTTCGCTACCAGCGGTACCGACATGGAGATTTCCTGCTGCAGGAGACGCAAGCTATTGCGGAACTGAAGCTGTTTGGCTTTGAAGTCGAGCAGATCCTGCTTTTTCTGCACCAGCTGTTCATTTAAGCCGGCAATTTCATCCTGGATGCGTCGATTAATACTGTTAAAAAGCTCAACTTCACCCCGAGCAATATCCGGTGCTTGTTTAACGATCTCCGGGGCAAGGATCAACGTTTGCTGGTTGTTCAACTGTGCGTTAAGTCGCTGGATACGCGCCTGTAAGGAGAGCTGGTCGGCCTGTGATTCTCCCGCGTTGGATTTAAACCGCGTATCGTCCAGGCGCAGCAACGGCGCGCCTGCCTGCACGACCTGACCTTCATGGACAAAAACCTGCGCCACAATTCCGCCTTCCAGATTTTGCACTTTTTGTAGCCGGGAGGACGGGATCGCCCGGCCTTCACCGCGCGTGACTTCATCAATTCGTGCCAGTGAAGACCAGATAATCATGACTAAAAAGAACACGAATATAGTCCACAGCGTGATGCGAACCATGCGCGGCGAGTCGTCCAGTAACGCTTTACTCACTTCGCTGGTAGAGAATTGACGGGTTTTGCTGTCACCGGAAAGCCAGCTCAGTAGACGGTTAACGGTTCGCATGGATCTGTCCTTTTTTCAGCGCGCTCATCACGCTTTCTTTCGGACCATCGGCAATAATTTTACCGTTATCCAGGATAATCAGCCTGTCCACCAGCGACAGCAGCGACGCACGGTGAGTCACCAGCAACAGCGTTTTCTGGCTAATCAGCGTTGCCAGCGCCTTCTTAATCAGATCCTCGCTGGTATTGTCCATCGAGCTGGTAGGCTCATCCATCAGCAGGATCGGCGGGTCGAGCAGCAGCGAGCGGGCAAGCGTTACCGCCTGGCGCTGACCACCGGAGAGGTTCATGCCACGCTCGCCCACCTGCATGCTGTAACCGGAGGGATGGCGACGGGCAAACTCATGAACGCCGCTGATTTGTGCCACGCGCAGCATGGTTTCTTCATCGACATAGTTAGCGCCAAATAACAGATTGTCGCGCAGCGTACCGCTAAACAAATGGATATCCTGCGGCGCGTAGCCGATATTATGCCGCAGATCGTGGACGTCAATCTGTCGGGCATCAATGCCGTCAATCAATACGCTGCCTGTATCCGGCTGATAAAACCCGAGCAGTAACTTTGCCAGCGAGCTTTTACCTGAACCGCTGCGCCCGATAATCCCCACTTTTTCGCCGGGAGCGATGGTCAGTGATACTGAGTTCAGGGCGCTATTTTGATTGTCAGGATAGCTGAACGTCACATCACGTAGCTCAATGGCTCCGGAAAGCGTTTCACGCTTTAGCGGGACTTCCACTTGCTCGCTCTCTTGCTCAAGCACCATCATGCGGTCAACGGTGACTTTCGTCATCCTGGCGCGCTGGTAGCGGGTCACCAGGCTACACAGATGACTGACAGGGATCATGGCCCGGCGGGTCAACAGGTAACAGGCGATCAATCCGCCCATTGTCAGGTTACCGCTAATAATGATGTAGACCCCGGCTACCACAATACTTACGCCGCCCACCTGTTGTAACCACGAGGTAAAATTTACCGCCACATAAGACAGCGATTTCACCCGCATCTCCAGCTTGCTAAGCTGGCCGATGATTTGCTCCCACTGATACTGGCGATCGCTCTGGGCGTTATTAATTTTAATGGCATCCAGGCCGCCCAGCGTCTCGACCAGCATGGCCTGGCGCTCATTTGCCAGTTTGTAGGTTTTCTCGATAGTGGTCAGCAGCGGACGCTGAATAGTCCAGTTCACCAAAAGCGCGAGAGGGTAGGCCAGCAGCGGAATAAAGACCAGTGGGCCGCCAATAATGCCGATGACCAGCAGGATCAGCAGAGTAAAAGGCAGGTCAATCAGCGCGGTTAACGTGAGCGAGGAGAAAAAATCCCGCAGCGACTGAAACTCCTGAATGTTCTGCGCAAAGCTACCGACGCGCTTAGGCCGCATTTTCATTTTCATGCCCAGCAGACGCTCGAAAAGCGCGGCGGAGACGATGATATCGGTTTTTTTACCCGCCATATCGAGGCAGATGCTGCGTAAAATCTTCAGGATAAAATCAAACACAAAGGCGATAGTGATACCGATAGCCAGTACCCAGAGCGTCGCAGTCGCCTGATTGGGCACTACCCGGTCGTAGACATTCATTACGAACAGCGGCGTCGACAGCGCAATAATATTAATGATAAAACTGGCAACGATTGAATCGAGGTAGAGAAAGCGTGAGAGTTTTAACGTATCCCGAAACCAGTTTTTAGTGCGCGGGAGGGTCGCGCCTGGTTGTAGATCGTACTCATGCTCGGGCTGAATAAAAATCACCTTGCCCGCGTAGTTTTCCTCCAGTGTTGCACGGGATACGCGTATTTCACCACCTTCAGTTTCACTGGGTAGCAGGCGAGCCTGGTCCCGATCGTCCCAGCCGAGCAGCACGGCGGCGCGACCCTGTTTCAGCAGCACAATTGCGGGTAGAGTAAGCGCGGTAATCTTACTCAGAGGACGCTGGATAGCTCTGGCTTTTAGTCCGGCGCGCTGTGCCGCACGTGGAAACGTACTGAGCGTGAGCGTATAGGTGGAAAGCGGTAATCCGGCGGTCAGCAGCGTGCGCGTCGTGATGATGCTGTGCAGTTTGCACACGATCAGTAAACAATCTAATAGCGGATCATCATGCTGCTGCCGCGGGTCGTTTTTTATTGCGTTATCAGCAGAGGCATTGGGATTGCTCTGGAGATCGGAATAATCAGTCATAACCTGACCTTTATTGCTGTTGGAGATCCAACACCGTCATACGTAAAACGGGTTATTTCCGCATTTACTCCTGGAAATAACCCATCAATTATCTCAGATACAGAATTTATTTAAGATCGGGCAACTCGGTTTGAGTTGTTTGTATATTATCCAGCGGCTGCGATGCCGACGGCGGCTGAATATTCAACATTTTCAGTAATAACCCTGTTCGCGCGCTAATACGGTAGGTGTTAAACATTTCAGTGAATTGTAATTCAACATAGCGGCGCTGAGCAGTAAATACTTCGTTCTCACTGTCCAGCATATCCAGCAATGTACGATCGCCAAGACTAAATTGTTCCTGATAAGCCGTACGGACGGTCATGCTGCGGTCCGCATATTCTTTTGCTATCGGCACCTGTTTTTCGGCATTTTGCAGGGCATTCCATGACAGGCGCAGTTCTTCATTCAACTGGCGCAGAGCATTATTGCGCACATCTTCGGCTTCCTTCATTTTATAAGCATAAGAAGTTAGCGTTGCCTTATCACTGCCGCCGTTATACATGTTGTAGCGCATCCGTACCATCGCCTGCCATTCCTGACTATGACCGCGCGTTCCGTCAATGTTGTTATCCATCGTTCTGCCCAGTTCCATATTCACATTGGGATAAAAGCGCGACTTTTGTGCTTCGTATTGCTGATAGGTTGCCTCTACATCTGCCGCTGCCTGCTTTAGCAGCGGGCTGTTTTCCAGCATGTCTCTTTTTGCCTCTTCAAGAGTGGCCGGCACCGGGAACTTCATGGGCATCGTCAGATCGGCCGGCTCGTTTCCGGTCACGCTCTGATAATTTGCGTTGGCATCTTCAAGGTTGGTCTGCTCGGTAAGCAGGTTATTACGCGCCTGCGCCAGACGGGCTTCGGCCTGCTCATAATCTGCCTGCCGGCCGACGCCCTGTTCGGTCCGCAATTTAATTTGATCGAACACGCGCTCGTGATTTTTCAGGTTTTCTTCTGCCAGTGCGACCATTTTCTGACGCATGAGCACGTTAATATAATTTTGCACGGCGGTAAGTGCCGTCGTCTCGCTGGTATTCAGCACCGTCCAGGCACGCGAGTTTACCGTGGCTTTCTGACGAGCAACTTCACTGGTGGTCGCAAAACCATTGAACACATTCTGCGTTAGGGTAATGCTGGACTCGCTGCGCTGCAAATCCCGCAGATGATCGCCTGCCGCACGTGTGGTGGAGTTATCGGTCTGCTCCCAGCCGGTTCCGGCCTGTAGATCAAGCGAAGGTAAATACCCTCCCTGAGCCGACCGCAGATCGTGATCCGCTGAGTAACGGCTATTGGACGATGAACTTATTTCCGGGTGCCAGGCCAGCGTATCTTTAATCGCTTTCTCAAGTGTTGTCGCATGCGCTGCGCCCAGCGTCAGCAGTGACAGAGAGAGCCCTGACAGTAATTGGCTGCAATATTTCATAGGTCGTCCTTACTAACGATCTTTTCTCTGGACCACCAGAGAGGATGTTTTTAAATAATTAACGTTTATATTCCCTGCTCAGACAGAACAGGGAGGATATATGCCCGGAGTCCAGTACGGAGAGTAGTACGCCATTATCTGCCGGGGCCGGGGAGATAATGGCGAAAATGATTAACCGTGTAGTTCTTCCGGTTTTGCCATCAGGTTCTCGACCAGTGATTCATCCCCGGTATGATAGCTATCCGCCATTGATACATCGTGTCCCGGCGGTGCATTAACATCTATACCAGCGTGATGATCCGCATCGGTCATCGGCCCCGGCGCGATCGTCGGGATCATATGCGTAAGATCGTTACTGTCATTTGTATCGCTGATTACATCACTGAGCTGAATAGGATCATCCGCCGTCAGGATCGACGATACAGTGTGATCCGCGGTGACATGATCCGGTCCCGCAAATTCTGCATTCTGCCCATGGCTTGTGTGCTCGTCATGACCATTGTCCAGTAAATTACTGAGTGACGTATCCTCTGACACCGCAGAGTGTGTCCCCGGCTCTGCGCCCGCAGGGTGAGGTGATTCCGCCGCGTGATCCAGATGTAACTCACTGTCATCAATCAGTCCGGCAGTTTGATGACTGTCATCAGTTGTCTTATGATCGCCATTCTGCGTGTCGACCTGAGGGTGAAGATCGTCGGTTTGGACACGCTCTCCGTCGGTCTGCTGAGCGTATTCATCCTGATGATCTTTCTGCGCATCCGTCTGCGTACTGGTATCTGAGCGATCGTGTGTAGTGTCGGAACTGTCGCTATGCTGAAGCGAGAACGCGTGAGAGGCCGCTTCACTGTGCTGCATATCATGAGTTGCCCCCATGCTGTCATAAACAAAATGGGTGCCATTTTCACCATCAATAGTGAAATCAGTGTCATGCCGATCTTCGACGGTAGAATCGACGCTCATCTTGATATCGCCCAATTTACTCATGCCATCTGGCAGATTGACCGATACCTGACCATTAAACCCGGTACCGTTAAGCGTCAGGGTATAGATACCGTGATCCCAGGTCACTGAGGTATAATTACCGGTGAAGGTCGCACCTTGCGGAATGCCAGACAGCGTAATTTGCGTCAGATGCGCATCCGGAATGTGACTGTCCAGCGAGACGTGAATATCTAGCGTGACGTGCTGAACAGTATTCGGCGTTACCGTTGTGGTGGTTGTTCCTGACGATGTGCCATCACCAAATACGACGCCTTCAATATGGTTAGCGTTCTCGTATAAAGACTTACCGGTATTTTTATCGGTAATTTTTACGCCGTCATAGGTATTGTTTTGCGTGCTGTCATTATTATTTGAACTATAGCTAACGTTATAGTTACCACTATTACCCGCAACGAAAATATAGTCCTTACCAGCGTCGCCCTGCGCAACGCCACCGTTACCGGTTATTCCCTTCAAATCCCGGAACTGAGCCTGGCCTGGCTGCCAGTCGCCCTGCTGGTAATAGCCACCTGAATGGCCGTTAACAACAAAAATATCGCTATAGCTTTTAGCGGAATCATCGGTGTTGGCATTACCAGACTGATCGTAATATTTGATCTGCGAATCGTTAGCGTGCACTGGCACGCTATCGCCTGCGATCTTGCCATCGGGACTGGTTGGTGTCAGCCATATCCGAACGGCCGAGCCAATAGCAATAATCTTGCCATCCTGAATATCAAACCCGTTTGGATCAGAACTGCCACCGTTAACGTGGATAACCTTGCTGCCAGTTTGTTCCGCTGTCTGGGTAACATCTACTTCAACGTGGAGATTCGTGTCAGAATCGGCGTCAGCGTCAGCATCTGCGTCTGCATCGGCATCAGCGTCTGCATCCGCGTCTGAATCTGAGTCAGCATCCGCATCGGCATCGGCATCTGAGTCAGCATCGGCGTCTGCATCCGCATCAGCATCAGCGTCAGAATCAGCATCTGAGTCAGCATCCGCGTCCGCGTCTGAGTCGGCATCGGCATCTGAGTCCGCATCGGCGTCTGAGTCCGCATCGGAATCTGCATCTGCATCTGCGTCAGCATCGGCATCTGAATCTGAATCCGCGTCGGCATCTGAGTCAGAATCGGCGTCTGCATCTGCGTCTGCGTCAGAATCGGCATCCGCGTCGGCGTCCGCGTCAGAATCCGCATCTGCATCCGCGTCGGCGTCTGCGTCAGAATCTGCGTCCGCGTCTGAGTCAGAATCTGCATCTGCGTCAGAATCGGCGTCCGCATCAGCATCAGCATCAGCATCCGCATCGGCGTCTGCATCTGAGTCCGCATCGGCGTCTGAGTCCGCATCGGAATCTGCATCTGAGTCTGCGTCCGCGTCGGCGTCTGAGTCCGCATCGGCGTCTGCGTCGGCATCGGCGTCCGCATCGGCGTCTGAGTCCGCATCCGCGTCCGCGTCCGCATCCGCATCTGCGTCAGCATCTGCGTCCGCATCTGCGTCAGCATCGGCATCTGCGTCTGCGTCCGCCTCCGCATCGGCATCTGCGTCTGCATCGGCGTCCGCGTCAGAATCTGCGTCCGCATCGGCGTCTGCGTCCGCATCGGCATCCGCATCCGCGTCTGCATCAGCATCAGCGTCTGAGTCGGCATCCGCGTCTGCATCTGCATCTGAGTCCGCATCGGCATCTGCGTCAGCGTCAGCGTCTGAGTCTGCATCTGCGTCGGCGTCGGCGTCTGAGTCCGCATCGGCGTCTGAGTCAGAATCGGCGTCCGCGTCTGCGTCAGAATCGGCATCTGCGTCCGCGTCCGCGTCCGCGTCAGAATCTGCATCAGCATCTGCGTCCGCATCGGCATCGGCATCGGCATCGGCGTCTGCGTCAGAATCTGCATCTGCGTCGGCATCCGCATCCGCATCGGCGTCTGAATCTGAGTCAGCATCGGCATCCGCGTCTGAGTCAGAATCGGCGTCTGCATCCGCATCCGCATCCGCATCAGCGTCAGAATCAGCATCTGAGTCAGCATCCGCGTCCGCGTCTGAGTCAGCATCTGCGTCGGCATCTGAATCAGCATCCGCGTCGGCGTCTGCGTCCGCGTCGGCATCGGAGTCAGCATCGGGATCCGCATCTGCGTCTGCATCTGAGTCAGCATCGGCATCTGCATCTGCGTCTGCATCGAGTCAGCATCGGCATCAGCATCAGCATCAGCGTCTGCGTCCGCATCTGCATCGGCGTCTGCGTCTGCGTCTGAATCTGCGTCAGCATCTGCGTCTGAGTCAGAATCGGCATCGGCGTCTGCGTCTGAGTCAGAATCCGCATCGGCATCGGCATCGGCGTCTGAGTCAGCATCGGCATCGGCGTCTGAGTCAGAATCTGCATCCGCGTCTGAGTCAGAATCGGCGTCAGAATCTGCATCCGCGTCTGAGTCAGAATCGGCGTCAGCATCTGAATCCGCGTCGGCGTCCGCATTCTCAACGTCCAGAATCGTAAGTTGTTCTGGCGGTGTACCATCAGGGAAATCAAGGCCGACGGTAGGATAACCCGCGGTAGGATCGAGGATCTCAGCGGTAAGGTCGAGGACCACGTGAGTATGCGCGCCGCCGCCGCTTGCGCCGGCGAGGGCTACGTTAGCATCGGTTTGCGGGCCTGCTGCTGTGGCTTCAAGTGTTTGTGTCGGGTCCTGGCCGTTAGCGATAGCCTGCTGGAGGGCGGCAATCTCTGCTTGCTGATCGGTAACGTCATGCGTGGCGATGGCTTTTCCCTCCCAGAGGGTATCGCGGCCGAGATCGAGGATTTTTCCTCCGTCCAGGCTAATGCTGACGGCACCAGACATGCCGGTATCTACACGCTCGCCATCAAGAAGCTGGTCACCTTCGACGAGTAAGCGCTTGCTCCCGTCAGGAGCGATTGCGAATACTTGTCCGATTACGGATTTGATAATCCCCGCCACGCTGCTCATCTGCTTTCCTCTATGGCCTGCCGTTCATCAGTCACTTGATTGGTTTTTGAGCGCATCATACCAAATGTCCGATAATTAAGCATGGCTAATCTTTTAATGCCTTTCCATGAAAAGTAACACCGTGGTAACGAATTTATTTTGACGTAGATAAAGTTTTGGATAAGTAACTAGTGAGAGGGGATATTTATAAAAGAAGATAAAAAAGTGATTGTTAATTTTTAGCTGGCAAGGTAAGGAAATTCTTATGGCTAAGCCATTTCCCGCCCCTGCACAGACCAGGAAGAATGTAGTAGTGCTAAATTATACCGTCATCTTCATCCGCAATAAGCCCTTCCAGCCCGCTTAGGGTTCGACGTGCCTGCGCACGATGAATCAGCTTCATCTGGGCGGCAGGAGGAAGATCGGTAATGCTGATAGTGCCTTTGCTCATCAGCACTTCAATCAAATCTTCCAGAACACGAACCATTTCCAGATCGCTCTGACGCAGTTGTAATAGCGTTGCCGCTCTGGCTTCCTGCTTTTTGTACCATTGTCCGAGCTCAGGCGTCAGGTCGCTGCTCTGCTCCGTCATCCCGGCAAACGGTTCGTCTTCAACCTGAGTAACACGTCCCTCGATATCACGCTTGATATAGTGCATGGTCAATCTCCTTGATTAGCGGGTTAGGGTACTGGCATCACCGAAATAACGGCCCATTGCACCGTAGAGACCAATTTTCTCCAGCACAATAAGTTCGCCTTCCGTTTCCACGCGTTCGGCAATCAGCGGCAGGTTAATCTGACGGGTCGCCCAGTAAATGGCTTCAATAAACAGTTTTTTGTCTGCTTCGGTATCCATGTTACGGATATAGCTTCCGTCAACTTTGATCCACGCCAGCCCCCACTGCGGCAGGTTGCCGATCAGATGGAAGCGACCGCCAAAATGCTGGATGCCCAGCCGACAGCCGGTCTCCCGTAATTTTTTCATCAGAATGTTAACGCGCTCGGGGTCCGGCAGCTCGTTTTCGTCCAGCTCGAGAGTCAGGCGAGCCGCCAGCTGCGGAGCCTGTTTAAGCGGATGCAAGAGCGCGTTCAGGCTCGCATCGTCCGCCACGCTTTCGCCGCTAATACTGAGCGCCAGGTGACGATCGTTGTTCGCCATTTCACGTAACGTCTGTTTTAGCATCACCAGATCCATACGACGGCCCAGTGCCAGACGGTGTATCCACGGCATAAACCGGCCTGCAGTAATCATCTCGCCCTCTGGCGTTTTAATGCGCGCGAGGATCTTATGATGGATGATAATGTGCTGATGATTACACTCGTACACGGGCTGGGAGAAAAGTTCGAACGCCTCATTCTGTAATACGGAGGTCAGGCGCGTATGCCATACATGGTGACCCTCTTCGCGCTCTTTCCCCAGCGGTTCGCCGCGCTGCGTCGTGAAATAACGCATCTCTGTTTCAGCCATCGCCAGCGCCTGATCGGCCTGGGAAAGTACCGCCTGGGGTGTATCACCGTAGTGAAAAGGCACCTGGGCAAAATGTGCAACGGGCGTAATGTCGCTTAAGCCAGTGGCATGTAGAGCTTTAAGCTGCGTACTTAACATGGTAACCAGCGACTCCATCTCCTGCGGCAAAATGTCGGGCGCGATAAGGGCAAATTCGCCTCCTCGTACGCGGGCCAGCAGATTGTCACCGTGAAAGAATCGCTGCTGGATCTCCAGCATAATGCGCGCAATAGCCTGTAAAAGTTCGTCGGTCTGCGCACCGCCCATCCGCTGGTTCAGACCCATTAGATCCTGAACGCGAAGAAGAATGAGATGTCCGGACGCTTTTTCTTCATCGCTGAGTCGGGCCTGCAAGTGAATATCAAAAGCCCGACGATTGCTGAGACCCGTGAGCGGGTCGTGATAGGCTTCCTCGCGCAGGATCTCTGTACGCTGAGCCTGTTCACGAAACAGCGCTTTAAGCTGGGTTACCATCATATTGGTGGCGACAACGACCCGGCGCAGTTCGGGCGTTTTAGGCAGGGCAGGCAGGTTAAGAAACTCGCGGCGGCTGATGGCCATCGCCTGTTCGACAATATAGTTAAGAGGGCGCAGGCGACGACGCAGAAGTACCGTCATGCCCAGTACGCATAGCACGCTACAACCCACCAGCCACAGAAAACTGGCAATCGTGCTGTCCCACAGTCGTGCCAGAGCGAACATCGGATGGCTGACGACTTCAACGCGGGCCGCCTGAGTCCAGCCGCGCATTACAATGGCGTCGCCCATTCCTGGATTCAGCGCCACCACTTTCACAAACCATGTCGGAACGTGCGTATTTTGTGGCGTATCGCTGCGCTCAATCAGCGGCTTGCCAGTTTTAATATCCATGACCCGAATACTGTAGAAATAGCCGCTGTCAAAAATGGAGTTAACCATCAGCTCGGTCATCGTCGGATCGTCGATATGTGAGGTTAACGATAACCCCAGCGCGGTGGCAGCGTCCTGCGCGTGAGCGCTAAGCTGATTACGATATTGTTCACGTGAACTTTCCAGCGACACCACGAAGTTGCCGCAGAAAAGAATAAACGTAAATAAACAAATGCCAATCAGTAGCTGTTTATACAGGGACATGGCTACTTCCTATTCATTAATTTCAAATCCTTCTGCACGCATTTTGGTGAGAAGATCCTGCCAGCGGGAAAGGCGTTTGCTATCACCGACACGTTTATTTCCCCCGGCCTGTGGAAGCCATAATCCTTCACCGTTAAATGCATAAACGGGCAGGAGATCGGTTCGCTGGGTGGCGGGTAAAATAGCCGTTTTCAGGTTATCAAGCACCAGCGGGATCGCCTCCGGTGTTGAATACCAGGTGACGACCATATGTGCCTGATTTAGCTCTAACGCTTTAACATAAGTAATACGTAGCTGGTTAGCAGGGATCCCCATTTCACGTAATGTGAAATATTTTGCGATTGCGTAATCCTCACAATCTCCTGCGCCTTTACGTAAAAACTCAATGGGTGTGGCCCAATAATCCTGCTGGTGCCAGACTACACTATCGTCGCGAAAATTCATTCGCGAATTAAAGAACTGATTAACCAGCATTAATTTCTGCTGTACGCTGGCGGGCGGCGGATTTTTTAACAGCGCGGCCCATTCATTGATACGCTGCTGGGCTGCCGGAGAGATCGGACCATAAAGATCGCGGGTGCGAATAGTAATCGCATTAAAGTCCCATCCTGCGCCCAGCCCGCAAGGAATCGCAAGCAGCGCCAGTAGCCAGAACGATAACCATCGTTTCCGGAAAGATACAGGGTGAATACCAGTACGGCATTGGCTCATCGATCTGTTTCTGGGCGGGTGAGTCAGCGAGTATAGTCTGGCTATGCCTCATCCTTCAATGAAGGCGAACCGCGCCGTCGATATTTATTATACGCGACGTAGCCCGAGAGATAATGCTCAACATCATCTATTCTGACGCGATAGCTATGATGGCGAATAAAAAAACTGCCGACAATGCGCGCCGGATTTTTAAAAAACATGGCCAGTTCTGGCCAAAAAAAGCCGTTTGCCAGATAGCGAGCACGTATTTCCAGAGCTTCGTAAAAATCCTTCAGTGGAAATCCCGTCAGTAAATACTTATGTTCTGAATCAGCCAGACGCGTAATCATCTGCGAGGCTGCCATCATTAATTCCAGCAGCGTGGGATAAGTGGTAATACGCTGACGAACAAAATCAAGATGATCGCGAACGTTATCCAGACCAAATTGATAATAACGCTCCAGCGGGCGGTAAAGGGTCAGCTCGTTAATACAGTAGCTCAGCCAGTGGTCGTGCGCCTGCCAGTGTTTTTGCACAATAAAATAATCTACCGCTCGCTCAACCGTGGCCAGCCAGCGAGGCTCCTGCGTTAGTCCATAAAGGCGCATAAGCGCAAAGGCGGCTTCTCCGTCATAATAAATAATGCGCTGCTCGGCTTTAAGCGACAGGTCGGCCGCATTAAGGACATGAACAAAGCCGCCGGTCGTCGGGTTTTGCATAAAGCCGATACCGTTTGCCAGGCGATTCATCTGCGGCAGAAAACGCGTGTCACCGGTCAATTCGGTATATTTCGCCATCGCCAGAATGGTGACGGCGTTGCCGCCCAGTTTGATTTCATCGCCGGTATCCACCAGAAAATCAGCCTCGCTGCCGTCCGGCAACGTCCAGGTCTTAATTAACTGCGTAGAGAGATCGTCCAGCGCGCGCGTAATGGCGGCAAGGTGCGCAGGATCGCCGGTTTCCTCCCAGCCTTCCAGCAGGGCGTACGTCGAACTGGCATGACGAAGTGTGTTATAGGTCGGAATAGGGCGATCAAAACAGGGGAACCAGCCGTAATCGTAGCGCCCTGAGGCTTTTACCTGACGGGCCAGGTAGTCCGTGCTGCTATGGATCATATCTTCCGGCGCGCCGTTCTGCCAGTCGGCAAGCTGACGATAGCCTGCGTTTTTACCCGCAAATTCAATTGGCCAGGTAGCTGTGCCATCGCTGAATACTGCCCGGGTCGTGAAGCGCCAGAGTAACTGCGTCGGGTCATCCGGCCAGTATAATTCATGGTTAAAACGCCGACGGGAAAATGAAGACAGGTTGACGGCGTTCGGTGTCGCCACACCGACAGTTCCCTGATACATCAGCGCACCAGCGGCAATTTCCTGCTCCAGAATGGCGTGGGTAAAGCCGGGATCAAAGCTTAATCCAAAGCGAAAATAGTTGCGCTTGGTTTTACTGAGCTTATTTTGCAGCGACTCCCAGCTCAGCGGTTGAATGCTATTAACGCGGTCGACACGTAGCCAGCGCGGCTCGCTGGTCTGCCGCTTCTGCCAGCGTTGAAGCGCCTGCGCGCCGTTTTGCCAGGCCAGGTCAAAGGTCATGCCGCAGGCAATATAGGTATGTGCCCGCGCGTTGCCATCACTGATACTGAAAAAAATGACCTGCCCCGGATAAGGCGCTGGAAGGGCGGGGACGTCCAGTTGCTCTGCGGCCGGGCGAATACGCGCCAGTAAATGACTTAGTGACATTTTGTCTCCAGGCATCCTGTATAAAGCGTCTGATTTGCCGGGAGTTATAACATACATTGATATATTGAAATATGACTGCCAACACTTTACGCCGCTGCCGATCATCGCCAGCGCTGGCAGAAGGCGTTATTCTGTCGCAAAAATAATGCGATGTCAGGACGCCAGTAAAGAGGATGGGCCATGAGCGAAGGCGATATAATGAACGGGAACGGAATGCCGCTGGCTTTCTGGTCTGCCAGTGACGTCGTGCAGGCGACATCCGGTACCTGGGTCCGTCAGCCTCCTGACGGCTGGGCTGCAACGGGAGTATCCATTTTTGCCCCCGCCATCCAGCCCGGTAATATGGCGCTGGTGCGTTCCGCTACTGATAACTGCGGAATGCTCGCAAGCGTGATAGCCAGAATGCCCACGCCGCCGTCCTGTATCATTACCACCGATCCACAACTTTCTCATTTCGATCACCTCCCACTTCTTCAGGTCGCTGATGGTACGGAAGCCCTGCTGGCCATGGGCCGCTACGCGCGTAATAAGATGAGTGGTAACGTTATTGGCGTGACTGGCAGCGCAGGTAAAACGACCTGCGTGGCGATGCTGGCGTCCGCACTTTCCGCATGGGGTGCGGTGGGGCAAAGTCGATTGACGGCCAATCTTCCACGCGGCGTGGCGTGGAACCTGGCGTCTGTTCCGTGGGATACGCCGAACGTAGTGATTGAAATGGCGATTGGGCGTATGGGCGTCAGTTCACGCATGGCGCGTCCCAAAATAGCAATTTTTACCAATATTCAGCCTGCGCACCTCGGTGAAAAGCATACGCTGCGTGATATTGCGCGCACCAAAAGCGCTATTTTCTGGGGGATGGCGGCTGGTGATACGGCCGTTCTTAACCGGGATATGCTGGAGTGGGAGACGGTGCAGGAAGAGGCGCTGCGACGTAAGCTTACAATTGTGACCTACGGTCGTCATCCGCAGAGCGACAGTCAGTTACGGCACTACGATCCCGTGACCCGTCAGGTCATTGCCGATATTGACGGTCAGCAGGTAGCGTACACACTGTCCGCCAGCGGTGAGCATATGGCAATCAATAGCCTGGCCGTACTGACTGCTGTCGCCGCGCTGGGCTATCCGCTGGCGCCGGCGATCGGCAAAGTGACGGCGTTTACCCCCCTGGCCGGTCGGGGGCGAGAGATAATGGTAGAGGCAGAAGGTCGCAGATTTACCCTGATTGACGATGCCTACAATGCCAATCCTGGATCTATGAGCGCGGCGCTGGCAAATCTGGATAGCAAACAAACGGCCACGCGCAAAATCGCGATATTAGGTGAAATGGCTGATTTAGGCACCGATGCGCTAAGTTATCATACTGCGCTGGCCGATATCATTAATCGCAGCCATATCGACAAGGTTTATCTTATTGGCGAACAGTATGCCGGATGCTGGCAGGCGCTTGATGACGTTAAAAAAGGGCGCTATTTTTCTGCGGTCGCAGACATTCGGACGGAGTTATTTAGCCTGTTGCAACATGGCGATACGCTGTTATTAAAAGGCTCGCACAGCGCGAATATTCATCAACTGGTGGAATGGATCATCGCGAACAACGAGAAAGCATAACGCACGTAATAGTAAACCGGGCTGCCGCCCGGTTTATGATTCGTGATTACTGTTTTTCCAGCCCGGTAAATTCTTGTTTTGCTTTTTCAAGCTGCTGTGTGAACTGCGGGTTAGAGTGCAGCGTTGCTACTACGGCCGAGCCGACAATACGCGCCGCATCGACATCGCTCTGCCAGTGATAGCCGCAAATCACCCGGCTCTGACCTAATTCGTAACCCCGCTTCAGGATCTTATCCTGATCGGACGGATTGATTTCCGTCAGTACCAGCGCAGTTGCCCAGCCAATAGAGGTGTGCCCTGATGGATACGAGCCGTTAGTGGACAGTTTTTCCTGATCTTTGGTATTACAGGTCGGCACGCCATAAAATGCGAACGGCCTGATGCGCATATATTTCTCTTTTGCGCCACGGGTTGCCAGGTCACCCGCATCTTCAATCATATTGGTTAAAAGCTTATAAATTTCAGGCGAATCTTTCTGTGTAATAGGATGGCCGAACGCTTCTGAAAATGCGTTAGCCACACCGCCTGCCGCCAGATCGGCATCGGCCGCAGCCTGTTTACCACGCTCGGTATTGCGCAGCAGACGGCCTTTTTCGTACATCGCCTGGTCATTTAAAAACTGAATGCTGCCTGCTTCCGGCGGAGGCGGTAACAGCGCCAGGCTATTAATCGCCTGCTCATTTTTCAGATAATATAAGTCAGGTTTGGTGGTTACATCATCGCCTGGTGCAGATAATGCGAAAACGTTAAAGGATAATAAAGAAAGTCCCAGTGGTAATAATACTCTTTTCATAATAGCCCTTAGCATTTTGTCGTTATATAAGCTTGTATATTTTAGCTTTTTTGCAAAAAATGGCTGTGACTGAGATCTCACTTGAAACAAAACTGTAACAATTAAAAAGATAGCGAACTTATTATTCGCCGATCGCTAACGCTGCCAGCGCTGTCAATAACGAATCAACTTTGGGCAGCAATTGTTTACGGCGCGGCCAGACCAACGAGAGCGGCAGTCCGTCCGGCTGCTGCTCCGGCAAAATAATTTCCAGCTCGCCGCGGGCGAGGGGCTCGCGGATGAGCCACGACGGCATCTGCGCCACGCCAAGCCCACCGCAAAGCGCCTGTACCTGGGCATCAACATCGCCCAGTGCCATTGAATACGACATATTACGCCAGTTGGGGTGGCCATCCGGAGTATGAAACAGCCAGGGTTTAGTACTACCGTCGGCACGTTCATAGCCAATAGCCCGATGCTGCAACAGTTCACGTTCACTGGTTGGACGCCCGGCGCGCGCAAGATAGTCAGGAGAGGCACAAAATACCATCCGCTCGCGCCCCAGATGGCGACTGCCGAGCGATACAGGCAGATCGACCGACCCGCCAATTCGCACCGCCACATCAATCCCCTCGTCGAACAAATCAATAAAACGGTCGGAGAACGTGACGCTAAGTTCAACATCAGGATGCTGCTGGCAAAAAGGAATCAGCAACGGCATAACGCCCAGCCGTCCGTAAGTGCTGGGTACCGCCAGCCGCAGCCGCCCTGAAGGAATAGTGCGCTGCGCCGTTAATATCGCCTCAGCTTCCGCCAGTTCTTCCATAATGCGCAGGCAGGTCTGGTAATACGCCTTTCCTGCATCGGTGAGTTTCAACGTGCGCGTCGTGCGTTCCAGCAGGCGCGATCCCAGCCTGTCCTCGAGCCGTGCCAGACTTTTGCTCACTGCGGAACTGGTGACGTGCAGGCGTTCTGCCGCTGCGGTAAAGCTGCCGCTTTCTACGCTTACTACGAAAGGCACAATATCTTTAAGTCGCTGGTCGCGCATGATTGATGAACTTAAGTTGAAAATGTCATGAATTTATAGCTGAGATAAGAATTTAATTCTCTACTAATCTAATGAGCATCGCAAATTAAGGAGAACAACCATGCAAAAACAAGCACTGATTGTCGGCATTAGCGGCGTTATTGGACGCGCACTGGCCGAAAAATTACAGCATGAAGGCTGGCAGGTAACCGGATTGTCCCGCGGTCGCGGAGCTGTACCAGAAAACTGCCGCAGCCTGACTGCCGATCTGACCGACGCTGATGCAGTACGCGAGGCGCTGTCGGCAGAAAAGCCGGATGCGGTCTTCTTTAGTGTCTGGGCACGTCAGGAAAATGAAAAAGAGAACATTCGCGTTAATGGCGCAATGGTGCGCAATGTCATCGACGCGCTGGGCGAACGGCTACAGGGTGCGCATGTTGCGCTGGTGACCGGCCTGAAGCACTACCTGGGTCCGTTTGAAGCTTACGGGAAAGGTGCGGTTCCGGTGACCCCGTTTCGTGAAGAACAGGGGCGTCAACCCGTCGATAATTTCTATTATGCGCAGGAAGACGAGCTTTTCGCCGGTGCAGAAAAATACGGCTACCGGTGGAGCGTGCACCGTCCGCACACCATTATTGGTTACGCCATCGGTAACGCGATGAACATGGGTCAGACGCTGGCGGTCTACGCGACGTTGTGTCGTGAAAAAGGCTGGCCTTTTATCTTCCCCGGTTCGCCTGAACAGTGGAACGGCCTGGTCGATATGACCGATGCGGGTCTGCTGGCAGAGCAACTGCTGTGGGCGGCAACCTCTGAGAATGCCGCCAATGAGGACTTCAACGCAGTGAACGGCGATGTGTTCCGCTGGAACTGGTTGTGGCCGCAGCTGGCGGCGTATTTTGGTGTTGAAGCCGCAGATTATCCGGCGCAGATGATGCCGCTGGACGGGCGGATGCAGGAGGCAGCCGATATCTGGCGCGAGGTGGCAGAACGCCATCAGTTGCGTGAAGCAGACATCACGAAACTGGCATCGTGGTGGCATACGGACGCTGATTTGGGTCGCCCTATGGAAGCCTTTACGGATATGAGTAAAAGCCGCAAAGCCGGCTTTACCGGCTACCGCTCGACGCTCGATTCGTTTACTCAGCTGTTTGATAAGCTGAAAGAACAGAACGTGATCCCGAAGTAACTCTGAACCCGCCTCGCTGGCGGGTTATTTAATCAGGGAGTCTTGTATCACGAATGCTATTTTATGCAATATCACGATCCCGCGTTAGCATCACAAAATATCTTTTACGCCTTTCACCAGCCCGCCCACCAGAATGACGATAGAAAAAAAGCTGAAAAACAGAAGCGCTATAAAAGCGACTTTACCGGTTTGCTTAGATTTAAATTTTTCGAGTACCATCTTTACCGTCGTAACACAGGCCAGTATGGAGAGCGCACCGGCAATATTGTAGGTAAACCAGCCAATATACGGATAACCATTTTTTATTAAGTACACGCCTAAAACCGCAATCGCGACACACACGAATGTATCTTTATAGAGATCAAAAATAGACTTTCTAAACTCAATCGACAGGACGCTAAAATCTATGTTATCCGACATCTCTTTTCCCTGCGCTATGATGGCTTTACGTATTTATAAATAAAACCAATGTGGTTTCCACAGGAAGTTAGACCTTGAGGCACTTTTTACATCATTATTGTGAATGTAATTATTCTTATTATTTGTATTAGTGATGCAAAATCTACGTAGTCAAGAAACCAACGGTCAGCCAACCGTGTATTTATTCGTTGAATATATCCAGCCGTTAATCGTTTTTACATAAGGTAGGCTGATTTTTTTATTTAAATGCCGCAGAGACTTACGCTGTGCACTAGGCGTAAAAGGTAAGGGTAGCTTCTTTTATTATTTATATTGTGAATGTGTTAAATGAATTTCCCGCCATTGATGTGATTTAATAGTCAATATGATTTTTGGAGTTTTAATTTATTTGCATCTCTTTGATGAACTATTGATCTTTATCAGTTATCAATGTCAGTTGTTCATTCCACAATATTATTTATGAGTACATGTCAGTGATGGTCACAGTCATTGCCCGCTGTCGGTGAAGGCATGCAATACCAACGTTAGGGCGCTGCCGCCAGTAGTATCTTGTCCGGATAATAGCCGCTAATGCCAACCATGACTGAATTATCCGCGTATCTCAATATCCGACAGGATGAATATCGTTATCTGCTACTGGATCCGCTGACGCGGGTTGCATCATAGGATCCGTTACACCCGGCCCGCCTGAATGATGCCACGGGAAGGGGGACGCTTCGTCGGGTACTGCGCCCGGATCTGGCCTGGTCGCCGGAACATTGCCCGCTGTTGTTATGCCTGGCATCCCCAGGCGAACTCTGCGCCTGTTGTCCGCCTGGCATGACGTCATGACAACCCTGCCCTGCGGTTTACGCAGCTGATGCAGAGTCTCCCCGATGAGACATGGCAGGAACTGCGTCATCTGCCCCCGCCACTAAAAGGATGTTGAGAATGAACATGAAAGCGCAGTCCGACAAAAATATCGCCGCCAGCCAGCGGGCGGCGATCCTCCCTTCAGGCTGTAAAGCCTGCGAGCGCCAGGGCGTGGCGATTTATCCGCTGCGGGTGGCGGCGGTCCCCCGGCGTCTGGTGAGTCCGGGGTGGCTGCCGG